>JBGSRE010000036.1:0-1523 GCA_041737755.1 Oligoflexus sp. | reverse complement strand
ATATTCACCATGGTGTCGAAGGAAGCACTCGGTGTCTTCACTTGGATCGGACTCAAATAGTTGTTCCAAAAGGCCCCCAGCGCATGAAAGGCTTGATCGACTGTGGCTTCATCCCGGTATTTTTGGATGGAAGCCGCCGCTGCCGTTAGCGATTCGGCTTGACCGAGCTGCACGATCACTCGCTGCGTATCGCCGCTATTCATGACGCCTAAATGCATCATCAGCGCCCCGATATTATCACCGCGTAGGGCCTGACTCTTGGTGAGTTCCGGCTGGCTTAAGCTCAAGGGGTTCTGCCATGATCCATACTCATGCCGGCCGAGAAACTGCCGGCGATCACCATCAAAAGAGCTGACAGCGCGATTGCTGGTGAAGTAATTGACCGCAGTATCTCGTTTCATGAATGCATACTGCTCGATGACACAGAAATCACCTTGTTGATGAGCTTTTAGCGTCATGGTTTGCGGCACCCAATCGGCGTTCACCAACTGCTTCAAAGCATCAAAGTGAGTGAATTCGACTACCGGAATGACATCAACTTCAATTGCCGCACCACGGTTTTCGATTTTTATGTCTTGAATAAACACTTGATCTTGGCTGGGAACAAAGACCGTAATCTCGGTTCTTATACCTTTATACTCGCTGATGAAAAGAGAATAAGACAGCCCGACCCGACATTCAAAATGATCGAGTTCTTTCAGACAAGGGGTAAAGAAAGGCGAATAGGTTTCATAGGAACCATCCGCACTTTTCAAACGGATATAGATCGTCGTCCCTTTGAACTCAGAGGCGGGCAGCTGCGAGATATACTTCGTGATGCGATTCAGGGCAGGGTCGCCCTTGCAAAGCAGCGCTCCGCCAGTATGGTCGACAATTCCACCAAAACCCAAAGTGCCCACATAGTTGCACCATTTGATCGGGGTGAATGGGCTAGTGATTCGATATTCACGATTTTCGTCGCTAAAATAGCCGTACTGCATCGCAAGACCTTTCCAACAGAAAGCGTGCCTGGGAGTTGGCCTCGGCCTCGGAGCTTTCCGACATTGATAAATTGTCTCGATTGCTCACGACCACGACCTACTTTGTTAAGAAAGTTAACAAGGTCCTTCTACCAGTCGGATTCGCAGTGGTCAAGGGATCTTGCCATTGTGATAAAGAGGCATAGAAACGGCAGGATAGCAGCTTTTCAAAGAATGCACAGGGTAGAACTTCTCGGCACGATAGGGACGAATGACGGAGATGACTCATGCAGAATAAAGACACACTTTCGCGGGGCTTTTGCAGATCAGGGCAAGCAAGTTCCATTTCATCCCTAGCAATCAGCAAGGCGATGGATCTTGGGCAAGGGGAATAAGGCGGGAACCATCAATCTTCGCGCTCAGCGCGGGATGGCCGTGCTGTGGAAGGCTTGCCGTGCAGATTTTCGAAGAAGGATTGGAACACAGACCAAAACATAGAGTGGGCGACAAGAACGAATTGCTGATTAAAGTCCATTGGAAATACTGTCCTTTTTTAATTTGCGG
>JBGSRE010000963.1:0-6842 GCA_041737755.1 Oligoflexus sp. | reverse complement strand
ATCGGCAAGAAGCTTCTCAAAAAGGCTGGTTTCAAAACCTTGGCACGAAATATGCTTGGCTTACTGTTTGAGCGATGAGCTTCCATAAGTCATGTCAAATTTCAGGTAGCACAACTGGCGAGGATGTTTTTGGTTGAAAATGCCACTCATGGACGAAAATTGCTGATAGGAGAACCAGAAAATGCCCGAGAAATATGAAAACGACGACGATCAGACTAAAAAAAAATCAATAGAGTCAGAAATAGCAGCACTCATGGTGAAGACTCGATCTCAGTTTAAAAAACATATTCCTGATGGACGGCTTTATCGCTTTGGCGCCTTATTCGCGATCGTGCTTATATTATCAGGCTTATGGACGTCTTTTTATACGGTCCCCAGTGACTCGATTGCTGTGGTTCAGCGTTTTGGAAGATACATAAGAAATGTTCCATCTGGATTGAATTTCAAATTACCTCTGGGTATAGACATGACAACACTAGTTCCAGTCAAGCGCCAGTTAAAGCAAGAATTTGGATTTTCGACGCCAGGTGCAACGAATCCTAGCCAAAGCGGAGTCTTGCGGGAAACTCAGATGGTAACAGGTGACCTTAACGCAGCTCTGGTAGAATGGGTGGTTCAGTACCGTATTTCTGATCCCGTCAAATTTCTATTTGAAGTTAGAAATCCAAGTGAAACACTCCGTTATGTTTCTGAATCCGTCATGCGAGAAGTCGTCGGCGACAGAACAGTTGATGAGGTGATTACAATCGGTAGACAGGAAATAGAAAATGAATCTCTAATAAAAATGCAAGAACTTGCGACAAAATATGCTATGGGAATCAGTATCGATCAGGTGCAGTTAAAAAACATCAATCCACCCAAACCTGTTCAAGAGTCCTTTAACGAAGTCAATCGAGCCCAGCAAGAGAAAGAAAAGTTGATAAATGAAGCTCGCCGTGACTACAACAAAGTCATTCCTCTAGCTGAAGGTGAAAAAGATCAACGTATTCGTGAAGCAGATGGCTATCGCCTCAAGCGAATCAACGAAGCCGAGGGGGATGCTAATAGATTCACAGCTCTATTTGCCGAATACATTAAAGCGCCTGAAGTTACCAAGCGTCGAATATACATTGAGACAATGCAAGATGTCTTACCTGAAATCCGCTCAATGGTGATTATCGATGAACAGTCCTCCAATGTCTTACCTTTATTGAATCTTACCACTGAGAATCGGAGCCTGGATGAAAAATAAGAAATCATGGATTGTTTTTGGAGGTCTGGTTGTTGCTATCTACTTGTTGGTAAGTTCGATTTATACGGTGAACGAGGTCGAGCAAGTTATCATAACCCAATTCGGAAAGCCGGTTGGACAGCCGGTAACAACGAGTGGTTTAAAGATGAAAATACCCTTTATCCAAGAGGTGAACCCTATAGATAAAAGGATACTCGAATGGGATGGAAGTCCTTCTGATATGCCAACCAAAGATAAGTTGTATATCGCAGTGGACCTTTTTGCTCGTTGGCGCATTGTAGATCCCCTTCAATATTTTCTGAGGCTGCGTGACGAACGAAGCGCTCAATCTCGTCTGGATGATATTTTAGGCAGCGAAACGCGTAACGCAGTTGCTAAGCATGAACTCATTGAGATTATTCGCACAACTAAAGATAGGGTGCCGCTCATTGATGTCCTTCTCACTGAAACGGAGAGGAAATCGGATATGGGGTCGCTGGTACCCATACGCAAGGGCCGAAAAGCCGTTGAAAGTGAGATTTTTTCCGCGGCAGCAGCAAAGGTTCAGGTGTTTGGTATTGAGTTGCTGGACATTCGATTCAAGCGCATCAACTACAATGAAAGCGTAAGACCCAAAATTTATGATCGCATGATTAGCGAGCGCAGACAAATAGCGGAGCGCTTTTTGTCCGAAGGCAACGGCGAGGCAGCTAGAATTCGTGGTGATCGAGTGCGCGATCTCGATAAGATTCAATCAGAAGCCTATAGATTGGTTGAAGAAATTCGCGGAGAAGCGGATGCAAAAGCAACGGAAATATACACCCGCGCATATAATATGAATGAGCAATCAGCAAACTTCTATGAATTTACGAGAACTATGAGTTCCTATAAATCGGTTGTTGTCAAAAATACCACGCTCGTTATTTCAACTAAAAGCGATATATTCAAGTTTTTAAAAGGGATGAAACCTGAAGTTGAACAAAAGCGTGATAGTTATAAAAGACAAAGTAAACCGGTCGACCCTGGTATCAGTCACTAAGAAGACGCGATCAATCTAAAACGATCGGACCTGGGCGGACCGCGGATAGCCGCGGTTTGTCATTTCAAGTTGCTCTCGGAGCGGCGGACTGGGATGAACTTTTGTTAGCTGCTGAAGCGATAATTTCACCCATTCCCATATTTTCCTAAATCCGTTTTTTGGCTCCCATAAACTCCAGTGACAACTCCAGCAGCGATTCCTCGCTGCTATTTTTTTCGTGCGCCCAGCATGAGCGCACGAAAAAAAGCAGGAGTCATCATGACTCCTGCGAAACAAACTCAAGGTTTCACATAGTTCGCACAAGTCGCCTTATGAGTCTCATATTCTTGCAGAACCTTGTCTCTGGACGCATCGTCCTGTTGAACAAATACCTTTGCCAGAAAGGCGTCATTTTTCGAACCTAGCTCATTTCTTACTAAGTACCTGTTATTATATATATAATTTATGATATCAAATGAACCGATAATGTGCTATCATTAAAAAAGTAACATGATAGCGAGCAGCCAAGTGAAAAACTCTGCCAGCCAAATTTTGATCCGTGTTCATCGACAACTGCATCAGCAGCTCTTAGCCCAGGCGAAGGATTCGGGTCTTTCTCTGAATGAATTTTGTATTGAGCGGCTTCACGTCCCATCCAGCCTGCATGGGCAGCCTCCTTTGTTGGGAGATGTATTGGAAGAATCCGATCGCTTTTTCGGCAAGCATCTTCTAGGGCTGCTGCTGTATGGTTCAAGGGCGCGTGGTGATGCCCATAGCGGTTCAGACTGGGATTTTTTGATGGTGATTGATGATGCGAAGCCTTTGAACCGTCAATTGTATCGTCAATGGGAAGAACAAACAGTACATCGCCTGCCACCAGCTATCGAGGTTAATTTCGTTCATAAGCCCTCGACCCTTCGAACAGCCACAGGTTTTTGGAGTGAAGTCGCGCTGGATGGGATCGTCCTCTACGAGCGAACTTTCACAGTCTCGAAGTATCTCAATCACGTCCGGCGTTGCATCGCTGATGGCAGAATCGTGCGCCGAACGAGTCATGGACAATCTTACTGGATCTGGCGAGAGGTTGCTTGAAATGCAGAACAAGGATCTTGCGAGCGATTATATCAAACGAGCCAAAATTCGTCTCGAGGCCGTGGCGCTGCTCCTTAAGCTGAAAAGCTATGCGGATGTCGTGCGGGAGGCTCAAGAAGCTGTTGAGCTGGCGCTCAAGGCGCTGCTCCGAAAATCAGGTATTCAACCGCCTCGTATTCACGATGTTTCGGCAGTCCTTTGCGAAGAAAAGCAACAGCTCCCACTTGGGATCCAAGGATCGATTGAGCGACTCGCAAAAATATCCAAGACCATGCGTCGAGACCGCGAACTTGCCTTCTATGGTACCGAAGATCTGACGCCATCTGAATTTTACTGCCAAGAAGATGCTGAAATAGCCTTACAAGATGCGCGTTGGGTTATTGAGACCGTAGCGCCCTTTGTTCTGCTGTAGCGGGATAAATCTATTATAAAATTGAAAATCTGCTTCAGGGCATTCCATGGTGGCGATATTGGGCTTTCATTGACCTCGCCCTGCCTCCTATGCTTTGATAAGCATCGTATCCTTAGGGCTGTATCGATCTCGATGAAGCCCTGCTATTCCGAGAGAATCCTATCGGGGAGAACAAGCCATTGGAGGAAGATTCGTTCGAAGGGACCCTGGTCCTGGAAAAACTTGCCGAGATAGACAAAGTGGACGAATTCTTTGAAGCAATTGATGCTGATGATTTTATACTAGCCAAAAATTTAATGAAAGCTGCGAAGGTCGATTCCGCAACGATTGCCCTCGTTCTGCAGAAGATGGCGCAAGCAGATGGCGATCATTAACAGCCAGCCAAGCGATCCATTATTCTTCGCTAATACCATCTGTTGTTTCTTTCGGCGTCTGTCCATAGGCTTTCTTGAAGGCACGCGTAAAAGATCCTGCGTTCATAAAGCCCACCAGCTCCGACACGGCATTGACCGAAAACTGTCGTGTCTCCAAGAGGACTTTCGCTTCCTCCAAACGGCGGTTCCACAAAAACTTGGCCGGCGTGGTCCCGAGCTCTTTGCTAAAGGCTCGTACCAGAGTGGATTTTGAAGTGTTGGTCAGATAGGCCAATCGCTCCAGATCCAATTCTTCGCTCAGATGACTTTCTATATAGGCTATAGTTTTCTGCAGATTTTCGCTCAACTGATAGAAATTGGGTCGAGCATTTTTGGCCAAGGATTTGTCACTGAAGGCATAGAAAATCTCTTTGACTAGCTCCATTTCCAGGAACGCGGTATTAACATTATCACGTGCCTTGGCCACGAAGCGTTCAAAATGAAAACGAAAGATCAATTCGCGAATCCATAGAGTCTGTTCCAAGACCAGAGTCTTCCTCAAGATCTTTTCGGCATCTTCCCCAGCTAAATCATAAAAAGCCCAGGTCTTATCCCGCAGGACTCGCTCGGGAAATAAAAGTAAAAATTCCGCGTGGGGCGAAACCGACTTGACCCAGACTTGCTGCTGACTGGGCAGGACGAACAATTTTTTGCTATCGCTGACAATTTTCTTCTGGGAGGGTTCGGTATCGATTTGAATCACCGCCGACTTCATAGGTGCTATTACGACAGGACACTCCATACGAGGCAGCTCGAAGGCAAAATCGAGCCCACGAAAATAGGCGAAGCCCATTTGGCCGTTTAGGTCCTGGAAAGATTCTAGAATGTAGCCCTTTAGCAGGCGGACTGTCCGTGTTTGCGCCATGTCATGACTCATTGAGCATATTTTATGGAAATTTAAGCAAGCTTTCTGAGGCGTTTAGCGAAATACCCGCCTCAAAATTCCTCACGCTTTGTGCTTCGCTTCCTATATCTACGATACGTGACAATCGAAGGAAAGGAAAAGCCTGGACAGTCTTTGCACCGCGACTTTGACCAGCATATGCAGATCCGAATGGTCGGCCGCAAAGATAGATCAAGGGCTTGCGTAAGGGCCCGCATGAGCCATCTGAGCTCTTGCTAAATTATGTCATTGTGGTACATATGGTCGATTCATCAGCGAAACGGCAGAATCAATTGAAAACTGAGCAGACCGAGGGAGATTTGGGCTATGGAACAGCAGCAAGGCTATGGGCAGATGAGCTTGATTCCTCGCCTTGAAATCATTTCCTCCCAAGCACCTTGCCTTATTTATAAGTTCGAGCCGAAAGGTCACCTGGAACTCGCCAACGGCCTCAGTCTTCACGATCAGAATTTTCTCATTGCACCAACGGGTTTTCATGAAATCATATCCCATCATTCGGAGGTGGATGATGTGTTCATGCTCCAATTCTTTGCCGAAAGCTTTAAGCTAGCTGCGTGTGAGCACGGACTGGATCCTCTCGCACTGGCCTCGGTCTTCAAATCCCCCCACGTGTATCGGGAAACCACCTGGATCAAAGAGCTGCTCCATCGCTTGCGATTTGAAATGTATCTGAACGGAAAAAGCGATAGCCTCTGTATTCGTTTTGTGATGGCTGAACTTTTGAAGGAAGCCTATTACCAGTTTTTTGGTGGCCGACGACTCTTCCCTATCCACGAACCGCGATCGGCAGATGTGCTGGTGGAACGTGCGCTGCACATTCTCTATCGAAGCGAGAACTTCGAAATCGATTTGGGAACACTGGCAGCCAACTTAAGTGTCAGTCCCTCGACATTAACTCGCCGCTTCCATGGTGCAATTGGCCAAAATCCAGGGGAATTTCTGCGAGAAAGACGATTGGAACGGGCCCACACTTTGCTTCTCAGCAGTGGCTTATCCGTAGCCGCCATTGCCGAAATGGTTGGTTATGAAGAAGCAGCCCCTTTCACCGCAGCCTTTAAAAAACACTTTCAATGCACGCCCCGAGCACTCAGAACGGACAGAAATCGAATCAAACGCGAGCGGCGCGGTCGGCAGGAGCAGGCCATCATGAATTCGCAGTAAAAAATGCTTGAAAGAAGCTTAAAGAATGATTCTATAGGAAGAACCTAGCAGCAATGAGCCGTAAAGAGAGCGAGGGAAAAGTAAAGAAGGCCAGGCTTGCGCTTGGCCTTTCCCATTTACTTTTTCTTGGCAGCAGACTTCTTTTTAGGCTTGGCCCCTGCGATCTTTTTGGCTTCACGAGCCTTGGTCCGGGCTTTTCCACCCAGAGTATTCAGCTTCGAAAGGAGGAGAAGGGCCTCATCGCTAGGCAAAGAAGAAATGACCTGAAAGGCCACGGACACTGAGCGTGAAACGTCAGCAGGAGTCACGTGGGACATTTTTGCGTGAGTGGAAACAATCTTCGCCGCTTTTTCATGAAGTTCTTTTGGAGTCAATGGATATCCCCTTATTTTAGGTTACGCAGATAATTGTAGCATGTCAGGAACCAAAACACCTCCTTTGGCCATAGCGCTGCATTTTTGCAATTTTAAGCCACCTGTGAGGAAACGGAGTAGAAACGGGACGGTAGTTTGATGAGAAACACGAAGGGTACAAACAATTCATTGCTGTCTGCGCCTTCTGTCAATTCAATCTGAATCGACCCACCAAGTTCGCTCACATAGCGGGAGACGGCATCCATACCCACACCGCGA
>JBGSRE010000961.1:0-5417 GCA_041737755.1 Oligoflexus sp. | reverse complement strand
GCCAAGCTATGGAATTTCCCCAAGTATTTATTCGATTGATGAAAATAAAGTTTAAGTTTTGGAAAGAGGGAGAAGACTATGTCACAGATCGGCGATCTTGTTTCGAAAGCAGGGATTTATGCTAATCCTGAAGTCATTACTGAAAAGAAAGAGGATGGTACGGTAGTTTCTGACACTCTTTTTCTCCAATGCAGTCATGCCCTGGTCATTAATGGACTGGGGTTTTCGTCGTTCGAGTTCCTCGATAGTCAAGTTCCCGGGCGAGCAGGCTGAGACTTGCTCGACTGCCTTCCGGAGCGATTTTCATAGCCTTTGTATACATCTCTTTGGACTGATGCAGATCGCTCTGCTGAAGAAATTTTCCCGCTAAAATTTTCCACCATTCAACTTTGAAGGTCAGAGGTAATCCCTCTGGGGGGATCTTGGTTCGAAGTTTTTCCCATTGCGCGCGAGTGAAGTCATGAGCGCTCTTATTCCGTAAAAAAAGATAGGCCTCAATCCATGCTGGCGAGGGCGGTAGCAGCAAAGGAACTCCTTGATCGCGACCGGCAAGAAGTTTAAACCAGCCTTCGCTGCGTTCCAGAGTGCTGTCCCTGAGTAAAAGGAAGCGGACCCAGAGCTGCCTCGTCAGTGAATCACTGATACGCAGGTTTTGGGTGATTTGGATGAAGTCCTCCATCTCCTGGCGGGCTTGAACGAGCTGTTTTTGGCTGATGAGAAGATCAAAATACAGGAGGAAGATTTCAACGTCCTCTTGGATCTTGGGCGATCTTTTTAGAACTTTTTTCAGGTCTTGAACAAATATCTTCTGCTCTTCACCCTCTGGATTGGCTTTGAATCTTTGCTGGAGCATGGCTAGCTCCGCACCAGGATCCGGCTCCAAACCCACCCGCCAGGACCAATAATCACGTGCGGCATTCCAGCCTTTCGGCTGCCGCAACCGCAAAAGGAAGTGCTGACTGGACTTGCTCAGGGTGGCTTTGCTGTGTGGGCAAAGATCCTGCAAAATTCCAGGATAGCGAAACAGGGCTTCGGCATTGAGTGAGCTCCCTGTTCGGACATAATCTTTCAGCAAAAAATCTTTCCATTCGCCGATGGTTGACGAAGCGGATCGACCAAACACCGATTCCCAACTGGCCCCCGCATAGAGAGCTTTTACTTTCGGAAGTCCACCATGATCCAGGAGATAGAGCAAGAGCGACCCTGCAATCGTATAGGCACGACGACCCGATTCACTCCAAAAAAGCGGTGAAAAGAGCAGCTCCACTTCCGTCAGACGTTTTTTTTGAATGATATCGGCGGCGCCTTCGTGCAGGCTCAGGTCGTCTTCCATAGGCGCCAGGGCCACGGCCAGTCCTTCCGTAAAGGCCATGTTTGGATGGAACCCAAGGCCATGGTAAGCAAAGCGCGATGAGATCGCATGGACCAACTCATGACGCAGAGTTGGATGCGGCCAGGAATCCAGCGTGATATGAATGGACGGTGTCACGACATCGGTGATATCCGTTCCATCTCCTCCAAACCATAGTTTTTTCGATTCGCGATTAGGATAAACGAAGATATGGACTCCCGGATTGGGAACATCCAGGATCTGCATCAAATCTTGGCTGTGGAAGCTGGTCGACTGATAGAGCTCTTCCATACGGCTATCGTAAAGCCCAACTTGCTCTTGCCGAGCAAAATGCAAAGTAAAACCAGGCCCGGTTCGGCTTTCAGGCATAAGCTCGATCAAAGCCTTTAGTCCATGGGATTGGCTCGGCCAAAAGGCGGCCTGCAGTTGGCAGTAGAGAGCGATCGCTAAAAATGCCGCTGCGCTAGGGTATCGCCAAAGCTTACGGGGTAGCACCATGAGGGTGAGCAGGCTGAGTGCCAAAGCGCTATGGGCGCCGCGGCTCCAAAGAATACCGGCATCCAGAGGAATCCAATCATCATAGATGGCGCCATGAAGGAAGCCGCTTAGCACATGAGTCGTCCGTTTCTGTGGTTCCAGCCAAAGCCGGAGTGCTAGGTGAGTCAGTAGCAAACCCACAGCCCCGAGATAGAGCCCGAGCAGTCGGGATCGCCCATAGCCTTGCCTGACGCCGACTTCAATCGCTGCTGCCAAGGCTAAACCTAGGAGGATATGAGGCAAGGTTTGGAGTAACCAAAAGCTGTAGAATTCGGCAAACGAACAAGGACAGATAGCCAAGGCAAAGACCATAAGTCCTGGCAGAATATTCAGCGCGGGAGTCAGCAAAAGGATGATACCGCGCTTTTTCCAGGTCAGAGCGGGATGACCCCATAGAGCCAGGATAGGAATGAGAATGACAGCTGCATAGGCATTCAGGGTCGCGTATTCATACTCAAAATTTCGACCCAATGGCAGCAGCAAAGGCGCAAGAGCGGCCAGCAGCGGAGCAAGTAAAGATAGAATCAATGGATAGCCTCAATTCAATCAAAGGGACGATAGCCTATTGAAGAAGACCCATTGCCTTGAGTCTTGTCGACAAAGTGCAAGCAGCTGCGGTCCATGCTGCTGAATATGGCGCGAAAATTCCACGTTATCGTGGGCTTGAGTTTGTGGATGACGACCTATCATATCTACAAAAATGCGATCCGTCGCTTGTAAAAGATTCATCGTCCGGAGACTGAGCAGGCACTCCCCTGGAACGGCCAAGAGCGGACCATCGCGTTTCATACTTTCATAATCGAGGAAGGCGTCCAGCAATTCATCATCGTCGATAAGGACAGCCACCAGTTGGTACTCTGCAATCTTTCTTTCCACGGCCGCCGCTGTTTCGTGTTTATAGACCGAGGCTCTATAGTAATTTAATTGCTGGAGGATTTCTGACTTAAGGTCTCGAGACAATTCGATGAGTTCCAACATAATATCATGGCGATCATAACGAGACATGGGCGCCTCCTTCGATGGGGATTCGCAGCGGAAAACGTGCTCATGAATCTATTGTATCAAGGGAGGGGAGACTGCTGTCAAATCCTTGGCCCATAAGGGTTTTGACCGATTTTAAGGAGTTTCGATGAAAAGCCTAGTGCTTCCGAACTCATGCAGGTTTGAGGAATTTTTTGCGGTTGGGATTACCATTCGGCTCGAACGGAACCATCGGGGGAGCTCAAGATAAGTTTCAGTGGCTCAGTCCCATTGCCAGGATTCCGATCAAACAGGATCAAGAATTCCAAGCTCCACAGATTGATTTCTGGAAAGAATGGCTGCCAGCGCTCTTTGGGCTTCAACTTTTTTACGGCACTGGGCTTTAAAGTTTGGCCATCGATGAGCAGTTGGATATTCCAAAGGTCGGTATTGCTGATGTTTTGCAATTCACGATTTGCGGTGTAGATCGTAACAAAGAAAGCGGTCTTTTCAGAGGCTTCGGCAATCAATGGCTGAGGCTCGTTCCAGATATGCAGGTAGCGTTGGGTCAAAGCCTGCCGAAAGGATGGCGTGACTCGGGTCAGGTGAGCCAGGAACTTGGTCTCGAATTTATGGATGACATCGTATTGGACGGAAGCGGCTTCATAGGCCTGAAAATAAGGCTTATCCTCGTGAGCTTCCAGCGGGTAGCTGACTTGCGATTCCGGGGAGCTGAGGCAACCAGACAGCACAAGCATGCTGAGTATGATGAAACGTGTTTTCACGCCAGAATCCTTCTTTCGTGCCGGTGTACTGCAGATCAGATGGTCACGCGGTTTCGGCCACCACTCTTGGATTGGTACAACTTTTTATCGGCATCCTCAAGCAGTGATTCGGCCGTGGTCATCCTGGGGTTGAGCTGGGAAACTCCAATCGACAAAGTCTGCCGGATCGAGTGACCCTGGATCTCAAATTTATGAGTTTCGAATGAGCTACGAATTCTTTCTGCCAATTCGTAGGCGGTCTTGGCTTCGGTCGCTGGCATGAGGATGACGAATTCCTCGCCCCCGTACCGACAGAATATATCGTCTTTGCGGATGATCGCTTTCACCAGAGTTGAGGAATCCCGCAGAATACCATCACCCACACTGTGGCCATAGGTGTCATTGACCTTCTTAAAGAAGTCGAGATCGAAATAAATGACCGAAAGGGGGCGACCATAGGCGCGGGAAAACTTAACTTCGGTTTCCAAAGCCTCGATCAGATACTTTTTATTGAAAATGTTGGTCCCAACATCGATCGTCGCCATCCGATAGATTTTATCGTGGAAGACGTTTTCGATATTGCCTTGGGCAAAAAACTTAAACACGATATTACCAAGCCGGATGATATCTCCGTCCCGCAAAATCTGCCGGGTGCTGATCTTCTTATCATTGACATAGGTGCCGTTGGAGCTGCCTAGGTCGGCGACATAGATTTCTTCGCCCTGCTGCAAACATTGCGCATGACTGCGCGACACGCTTTGCTCGTTGACGACTATTTCCACCGTCGGCGCTCGGCCTACGACCATTTCTTTTTGGTCTAATACATAGCGTTTGCCCAAATTGGTGCCGCTGTACTGAACAAGACAGGCCGCTGACTTCTTCGGTGGATTGAAGATGCTTGAACCCGGGTCAGCAATGATGGTTTTGTCGTCTGCCATCGTAGTCTGGACACTCGATGGTTAGGCGTCGATGATCTCGATTGCGGTCCTCCTTCGAGGATATCATCTTGGACTGAGGGGCGCAATCGGTGCACCCCTTCGAGACGGCGGCATGGGCTAAATATTGACTCGGTCCTTTTTGCTTAGTTACCAATCAGGACGGGCACTTACCACGGTGTCTCTTGGCGAAAGCTGCTGCACCTTGCAAGTGGACCTTGCCTTGCCGAATTGCCTCTAGTAATGAGGGAAGATTGGATATTTTTTCAGTCGAGGTGGTCCATGCGCGTAGTGATGGTTGGGACTGGTTACGTCGGTTTAGTGACTGGGACCTGTTTGGCTGAAGTCGGCCATGATGTCTCCTGCGTTGATTTGAATGTGCAAAAAATAAGCATGCTCAAGGATGGTGCCTGCCCCATTTTTGAGCCAGGCCTGGAGGGCATGATCCGTCGCAATATGGAGCACGAGCGTCTCCAGTTCACCACGGAACTCGCGACCCCACTGAAAACGGCCGATATTGTTTTTATCGCCGTGGGCACCCCCGAGGGCGAAGATGGTTCGGCCGATCTTAGCTACGTAAAAGCCGTGGCCCGAACCCTGGGTCAGCAGATCATCAAGGACCTTGTGGTCGTTGTGAAATCCACGGTACCCGTGGGAACCTGCGACATCGTCGAAGAGCTGATTGAAGAGGAGTTGACGAAGCGCAAGCTCAAGCATCGGGTGATCGTCGCCTCCAATCCAGAGTTTCTCAAAGAAGGCGATGCTATCAGTGATTTTATGAAGCCCGATCGCGTGGTCGTCGGGTTGAACGATCTAACGGGCGAGGAAGCGTTTCGCGATCTCTACCGACCCTTTATTATGGATGACCAG
>JBGSRE010000944.1:0-2169 GCA_041737755.1 Oligoflexus sp. | reverse complement strand
CTCGCTCACGACTTTCGGAACGCGCTCACCACGGTCACCCTAGCCTTTCAATTGATCAAGGATGGGACGGTAACTCCGAGTGGAAGCACGGGCCAAATGTTGGAGAGAGGCTTAGTGCGTCTCGACGACCTCATTGCGCGGTCGCTAACCGAGGTAAGGTTGCGGGTCGATCCAAAAGTTCATGTTGAATCAGCGTACTTGTTGCAGCTTATAGATCATATTGCTCTGACAGCGAAGGTCGAAGCAAAATCACGCAAGCAAACGCTAGAAATTCGGGTTGATCCCAAGCTCCAAATACATGCGGACCAGCAGCTCATTCACTCGGCCTTGTCCAATCTCATTCAAAATGCGCTCAAGTACACGCATGTTGGCGGCAAGATTCAAGTTCGAGGCAATCTGGTGGAAGAACGGATTGTCGTGGAAGTTGAGGATGAATGCGGTGGTCTTTCATCCGATGCCGAGAAGGGACTTTTTAAGCCATTCGAGCAGCACAACGAGAACCGAAAAGGACTTGGACTCGGGCTCACCATTGCTCAACGAGCGATTGTGCTCAACCACGGTACGATTGAATGTCAAAACCTGCCTGGAAAAGGGTGCATTTTCAGAATAACACTACCACAAACGGGTTGACCACTTTTTGATTTCCTTAGCCGAACTTATGGCGGTGATGGAGACGATACGGAAGGCTGCAAATGCATCTAGGCAAAAGGAGGAATAGCCTATGCGCAAGACCTGTCTGCAGACATTGACAGCACGCCACTACATGCTCAGGCGTCTGGATGCGTCGACTTCGTTGTGGCACCCAATAAACTTTCGGAAGAGCTCACAAAGATTGGTGCGAACTTTAAGGAAAACCAAACAATGAATGCAAAAGCTCTCGTCGGAGTAAATGTCCTTTGTGTTGATGACTCGCCAGACTCGCTCGCTCTTTTGACTTTTGTCCTTAAGCGTAGCGGCGCTAACGTCACATCTTGCGCATCAGGTGCGGACGCGCTAAGGGAAACCGTCGCCCACCGATTCCACGTTATTATCTCTGACCTATGCATGCCGCCGGGTATGGACGGCTATGATTTAGCGCACGCACTTAGAGCCAATCAGAAAGCAGACGGCATGGATTCTACTCCAACAGTAGCTGTCTCGGGCGATGCAAATACTCCTTCCTCCAAATGCCGCTTCGCCGACTTTCAGGTTTATATGACAAAGCCATTCGATCAAAATCACCTGGTTAACATTGTTGAGCGCCTTGTGGAGGCTGATGGCGATGCAGTAAAGGCAGGAACACTTGCTCTCTTTGATGCTGATAAACGAGCGTTAGCAGGTCTCCAGGCGACGACCCCTTGAGAATTTTATAGGCTATTTTGACCCAATGGGTAAGCCGCTCGAAATGAGCCAGATTAAGTCGGTTATGTAGTACTTCAAGAAACTTGATCCGCCAGCCCTAGATGATCGCCATTTTTTTGAATTGAGAATCTGGCGACCTTTTCATCTTCAAATTGGCCACGAAACTTGACGCTTCCAGCGGCAATCGCTTATTTCCGACAGACTACGTTCAGCGAAATGCGCTTATCAATGGCTTCAAAGAGAAAGGTCTTATCAGCAATCGTCGTAGAACGAGCGAAAGAAATCAGCAAAGACAGTAGGAAATGCAAAGCTCAACACCGCTTTCGGCTATCTATGGGAATTCCAGTTAAATTGCCGCAACCTTGCCCATTCTTCCGCACAGAATCATTCTTCTACCAAACCAGAACATTGTGTTCATAGCTTGAGAAGCGAGATATTTCGATGTATTTTGATCGTTTTGGATGCTTGGACAAAAGTGTTTAATCCAAGCAGGGCCCTTTTCGGCCCCCTCAGCACCACTCATCATTCGCGAGCCGCATTTTGACCCCGGCACGTGCAGGCGGAGCAGCAGGCATGCCTGTATGTTTGAGATAACGCGCGATCTCGTTGGGATCCAATACCGCGGCAATGATTTCCAGATCAGCACCGCAGCGGTGATATCGTGAAACATCGATGGCGAAGACTCGTTTTAAAAGCCTCGCCTAACTGCCAGATAGGGCTTTGCCTTTTACGGATTTGTCAGTGCCCTCTGGCCTCAGTGAGACCTTGCGTTTACGCTTGCCCGGGACCAGGACCATTTCATCACGGCGTTTGAAGTTCGGGGCGAAC
>JBGSRE010000931.1:0-4308 GCA_041737755.1 Oligoflexus sp. | reverse complement strand
TTGAATAGAAGGACCGAGCTGACTTCATTGAGGTTGATCCAATCTTTAGGCGGTAGCATAGGCCAAGAAAATATCTCCAAAATACTGGACAACCCTTCCCTCGTTCTGAGAAAGCCACAAGAAATGGAAATGACCATTCTTTTTCTTGATATGGTCGGCTTTTCAGTCGTCAGTGACAATAAAACCGCCGGTGAAGTTTTTCAATCACTGAAGACTATTTTTGGTGAAGTCGAAAATATCGTCCATAAGCATGGAGGAGTTGTCGATAAGATACTCGGTGATGGGATGATGTGTTTTTTTGGATTCAATTTTGAAGATGTTAAATCTGATCATGCCGAAAGGAAATCAGCTAAAAATCATATCATTCAGGCGATCTTATGCGCGATAGAAATACAGCAGCAGAATGCGAGGCGTTGCATCGCTCTGCGCCAGGGACAACAGCTGGTATTCCCCTTCCGAATAGGGATCAATACGGATCACGTATACTTCGGAGATATGGGTGGCGATGATCGAATTGAGTTCACTTGTATCGGCAGTGGAGTGAATTTCGCCGCCCGACTCGAAAGCGCCTGCGAACCCTTCAAGATACTCATTAGTTCTGGCAGCTATGATCAAGTAAGCCGAACTGAGGAGCTCCCCTCCTTGGTACGCAAGAAAATCCAAATCAAGCATTACAGCGAATTTATTGATTCCTATGAAATCAATCCATTTCAAGCGAATCCGACCATTCTTAGTGATGCCATTGAAGCCTATCGTGATATTCACGGCATCATAGCAAAAGAGGAGCGAATCAAAGTCCCCTCAGATATCCTGATTGAAGCAATTATTACAGGGGATATTGGGCGAGTGATTGACTATTCGAAGGGGGGGCTTCGAGTCTGCTCCAGTGTTCTCTATGGAAAGGGGACTCTTCTGGATGTTGAGCTGCGATTTTCCAAACTCGAAGGCAGCGATGAGCCATACTTTCGTTTCACAGCCGAAGTCAAAAACAGTGCTGCGATCGATGGAGTCAACCAGCTCGGCCTTCAATTCAAGAATCTAAAGAACGAAGAAACTAGCCGCTTACTGGCTACTTTTGAGAGTTATTTTAGATAGTTAGTTTCTGGCGCTTAAGCGCCAGAAACTAGTTAAACAGGCATTCCGGAATTTTGAAAGTGCTATTCTTCGACTCGGATTTCCAGGCCAAGCTTACTAGGTAGATCGCCGACCAAAGTCGAGATGATTCGCAGCTTTGCGCGATCGTCAATAGGGCCAGTCTCGTCAATATTCATGGGCAAGAGCAGAGTCCGCCTGAGTTCAGCCTCTTCGGTCAATTGATTCAGAGTCTTTGTTGATCCCCGCGAATCGTCTAACTCTGGATTGTAGCTCAGCTCCGACGAAACGATACGAAGTACAGAGTTTTCCATGAGTCCAAGAAATTCAGGAATCTTGATTATTTTTTGGCCAATTTGCAGCGAATCGATTCGCCCAAGGGATACTTTCGAAGAGAACTGAAAAGTAATCACAGCCGGTCCTGAGTTAGCAAATAATGCCGACGAACAATTATCAGGTGGAGCCACTCGAAAGATGAGTTTAGAAATGCTATTTCGATCAATCTCAGAACCATCGATATCCAGAAGCAACTGAGCTTTACAGATATTGGTTCGAACCGTGGTACTTCCACAGCCTGATACAGTGACCAGAATCAAAGTCCGAACTGCCCAGGAACGGACAGCCTTCTTCACATATTTTTCAATCCACCTCAAGCTAGCAAACATAGGTTCGTCACGTTTCTCCGGAAATGTTTAACGGCGAATGAATGATCCAGACACATTGTCTGCAGGAACTGCCGAAGTACCATCCGCAGGGGCATCGCAGAATGTTGAAGGATCGAAAGTTTCGACCTGGTCGGAACTTGGATCGAAATCTTCTAGTTTCATAGCAGCCAGAGCAAAAGTATCTTCTGCTGCATCTTTCGCCTTGCAAACAGCTGGTTCAGTTGTAGTCGTTTCATTGCCAGCCCCACTCGTACCGGCCACTTTGGGTTTCAAGATGCCATCCTTGCATGCAAGCTTCATCTCGTTGCCGGAACTATCCACAGCATTGACAAGAAGAGGAACCAGACTCGAACAAAACCAGGGTTTATAGCTCCCAAAATCTTTGTCATAGAGAAACGAATAGTTTTTGTCCTGATCGACGCAATAGGCGAAATCGCCTTCGGAGCTAACTGTTGCTTGATAGCCCTCGCGCGAGCAGGCGAGCTTTTGATTTTTTTGTCCCCCTAAAACACGATCGACACACTTAGCAGCAATTACCGATCCGGATAGCTTCAAACTCAACCATTGGCCATTTGTGTCACATCTATCACCCAGTGCGAGGTCTTTTTCTGAGGCGATGGAAGAGGTACATGCTGAGTCTTCGGCTGTACTGGTGCCGTCTGCGGAAGATGGGCAATTCGAGCTCCCGCCGCAGCTATAAATCATTCCTCCGAGTAATAGATGAAATATGGGACGAAGTTTCATGAAATACCCCTCACTCGATATGGGGCTCTTTCGGAAAGCATGGTCATCACCTCAATTATCATATTTAAAGCAAGGTAATTACATCAATATCTAGGACTTTAAAGAATGCGAATTTCGTAGGCTTCAAATACTTTTTTTATACCCATGTCATTTATCGAATGAGAAAAATTTGTAATTCCATTTTCACAAGGAGGTAGGGTTCCCCTGCAAGTAGTTGGCAGCAGAAGCTGATGAAATCCATTGGAGTCAGCCGACCGACATGGCTTGCCTTGGACTTTGTTAAGGCTTTTAACTTTTCCCATATTCGGCTAGGATCCGCCGCACATGTAGGCCTGCGGCCTACACCCTTTGATCCCAGTTTATGAAAGGGCGACGCATGACACCTAAGTATCTGCAGATTCTCATAGCCTCCGGATTTATTTCCCTGATCCAAGGGAATGCGCGGGCCAGTGATGCCGCCACGGTACAATCCTGCATAAGTGGACAATGGAAGGGCGAGCAGTGCCAGCAGGTAGTTTCAGTCAAATCTCGGTCTGAAGCGACTTACACCCGCATACCGGCGTCCTTTTTGGGCTTCTCACAGGAATGGCCGTGGGTTAACTCACTGACTGGTAGCGAACATATTTTCTCCATCTTCGATCTACTGCGGAATGGCAAGAGTGAACCATTGATTCTGCGGGTCGGCGGTGCTGATGGCGACGCGGGTTATGATGGCATCTTTAATCCACAGCATAAAGGCTACAATGATCCTTACAATGTAATGAAACGCAACAGCATGGCCAATACTTATAAAGAATTGGCCCTCCTGAAAAATCGTGTCGGCTTTCAGTTTATCGCCACAGTGAACCTTGCTAATCGTAATGTCGCTGTGGCCCAGGATATGGCAAATCAACTACGATCGACGCTTGGAAATTCGCTCCTTTCGCTCGAAATCGGCAACGAACCAAACTACTATCTGCACCATGTGCCTCAGTTTTGGACCAACAAAGAAACGTTCTACACGGATATCGCCCAGGAGTTCAAGACCTTTACCCATGCCCTGGATTGCCAGAAAAACTGTGCAGGGCCTGCCTGGGGCTGGATCGGTTTGAGTCCTGATATGATGCGAAACTATCTGCGTCGCTCGGCCAGCGAATTGAATTATGTGACGGTGCATTACTATAAATCGGCCTATAATCCCAATCAGCCCGGTAATGACACCGCCGAAACCTTACTGCAAGAAACGGATATTATCAGCAAGTGGATCCGCCCTCAAATGGCCGTCAGTCGAGAATTTGGTGTACCGCTGCGCATTGGCGAAAGCAATGCCGTATCTGGCGGCGGCAACGACGGTGTCAGCAATAGTTTTGCAGCCGCCCTTTGGACCCTCGACACTTGTCTTTCGATGGCGGCCGAAGGGGTGGCTGGTATCGATTTCCATCAGGGATCTTATCGCTATGCAATGTATGAACGTGTACCAAAGCCCAGCACGAATGCGGAAGCTTACCCGCTCTATCAAAACTATCGTGTGCAGCCGAGCTTTTATGGAATGCTCTTCTTCCAAATGGCCAATCGCGATAATTCGGAAATCTTGCAACTTCCTATCGATGCCGGGCTTAAGGTGAAAGGCTATCAGCTTTTCTCAGCAGAAGGTAGCCGGACGGTCCTTGTGAATAAAGATCCGTGGCAGGCAAAAACTATCGCATTGGTTCTTCCGGCGAGCTTTCAGGGTAGCACTCTTCATATGATCGAATTGCTTTCTCCAGGCAACGATATCAGCGCGAAAAATGGCATAACTCTAGCAGGACAAAACTATGAAGGTTGGGGC
>JBGSRE010000930.1:0-8454 GCA_041737755.1 Oligoflexus sp. | reverse complement strand
CGGCCATAGGGCAAACGGAAACCCAGGTGAATCCCGGTGATATCGTCCTGGTCCTCCTGGCTTTTGCGACCGGCAACACCGACTTTCATGAAGGCGGGCCTTTCGGTGAAATTCCTGGCGGCTTGATCATAGCATCGATGATCACCGATATTCTGGACGGCAACTGGATCAATCGCTGGGAAACTGACCTTGGTTTAATTCTGGGTTTCGGTGTGGCTGGAATCATTCTAGGTATCAATGCCCGGGTTCGATACTACTGGGTCTATCTCGTCGGGACCTGGCTGACGTTGGGAGGCATGGCGATACTAAGCTTTTCCTATGCGCATGTGTGGATTCCTTGGCTCCTTCCGCTCATCGCTTTCACGGGAACCAGCCTGATTCACTTTGCTCATGTTCGTATTCAGGATGAAATGAAACTCATGCTGATCGAGAAAAATTATTTTGCTGAAAAAGCCTTGCGATTGGAAGAGATGCAAAAGAAGGCGGAGCTGGAAAGCAACCTAGCCTTGGGTCGAGCCGTGCAGAAACTGCTTTTACCGCGGGAAATGCAAGGTAGTTTCTATGGCTTTCAGTACAATATGCAGTACAAACCAGTGGCCGGCCTGTCCGGGGACTGGCTTTATACCTGGGACTATTCGTTAGGCGAAAGACGAATTTTCATTGGAGATGTCATGGGAATAGGACCTTCAGCCGCTATTCCTGTGGCTGCTCTGATTGGTGTGTTGAAAGATTGTGAAGAGCACAAACTGGGTATTGACGAAAGTTTTGCTAGACTGAATCGACGTTTGATTGAAATGTTTGACCAGCACGTAGTTTGCAGCCTGAGTGCCATCGTGATGTTTCGCGATGGCCGGATAGAGATGTACAACGCAGGTGGTCCGGGTTGTTTTGTCTTTGGCGGCAAGCAAGCCGACTATTTTGTAATGCGCAGCAGTCCTATTGGTTTGAATTCCCAGATTGAAATTTCTCGTTGCAATGTAGAGCTACAGGATTATCAGACCCTGTTTACCTTCACCGACGGCTTTTTGCACGAAACCAAAGATTTAAAACGGCTCGTTCGCCACCTGCGGCAGGAGAAATTGGATCGCCCACCCTTGGATCAGATTGAACACTGGCTGCATAGCACGCTTCAAAGCCCATCCCGTCCAGATGATCAGAGTTTGCTTTGCATTCAACGAAGTCAGAAACAAAAGAACCCGCGGGTCGCTTAACACCCCATCGAACCCAGCGAACCCAGCGAACCCAGCGAACCCAGCGAACCCAGCGAACCCAGCGAACCCAGCGAACCCAGCGAACCCAGCGAACCCAGCGAACCCAGTCATGCCCAGCGAACAAAGTTCGCGTCGGGCATCCGTTATCTTGAAAAGAACAGGCATCTCATAACAACTCACCACCTAGGCCCACTCACCTGAGAAGAGGCCCAACCCTAGCAATTCAGGCATTTTCAGCCAGGGTAAGGACGCGATTAAGCACCCGGCGCCTCGAAGCTTTGACCTGGGACTGCTTGTATCGGTCGTGACTAGCCTCACCAATGGCGTTCTGCGCGGCTGAAGTTTCATCCATGACCTGGAGTTCGTATGGAAAAAAACCTTCCAACTCTTCTTCCTGAGGCTCCGTGGCTGCCATCTGTAGAATTTCGTTACAGACCTGCCGTGCTTGTTCACTCAAATGCTCAGAGCTCATATGCCTTTTCAATTTTTCCTGCCAGCGCAGGGCGGAATTGGGATATCGAATGAGCTGCCGACAGGTCAGCTGCACCGCCCGATAGCCCTTGGCCGTGTGTGGATTGGCCGCACTGCTCATCATCGCCAAAGGCTTGGTCAAGCCCTGGAGAATATTACTGAACTCTTGCGGCTTGATCCGATTATCCTCGAGCATTTCGCGCAGCATGTCGACATTGTGTTTGAAACTTTCGACATCGATCAAGGAATTTCTTGCTCGCGAAGGATTACAATTGGGAAAGGTCACGATATGGAAATCACGCAGAAACTTCACTACGACCATCACATCCGCCAGTCGCTTGGTGATGATGCGAATACCCAAAAGATCATAAATTGTCTCAGCGACATTGGCTTTTTTATGCAGGAGTTTGAGAATAATGGACTCACGTGACTTGCGTAGCTTCCACTCGATCCGATCCAAAACAACACTGGTTTGCCTATCACCAAAACGCAGTTTGCCATCTTGATCGCGGAACACAAATTTTAAAAATCGATTCATGACCTGCGTGCGAGCGGCTTCAATATCTGCATACTTGGTCACCCCTTCCAGATGGGCAATGGTATGCATGACTCGCAGAACCGCACAAGCCCAAGCCTGAGTGCTCGCCACCTCAGGCCTTAGATCAGAAGCTGCCAGAATGATATCGCGTGCATCGTGGGTATATAGCAAATGTGAGGGAGGTTGTTTGCCTCGACTCCACTCATAAGGCATCAAATACTGTTCGATAAAGTTCCAAGCTTCGCAAATTACCATATGAATTTTTTGCGCATCACCTGGAATTTCAGGATCAAAACCATAGTAGCGCAAGAACTCAGTTGCATCCTGCCAGCTTCGGACTCGTAACTCCTGCAGGTCAATCGAGGATTTACCCCCGATGAGGACATCCATTATGCCCCAGTTAAAGGTCCAGACCTTGAGTAATTCGTCAGCATTGGTATCCAAGCTCGGCCACCGTTTCTTCTCGAGCGTGCTATAATAAAGGCCAGAGACCACACCCAGGAGGGTTTCCCCCGTGAAAGCACGACTTTTCTTTATCATGACGCTTCTTCTGCCAGGCGTCAACGTAAAGGCAGCAGACGCCAAGGAAGCATCCCCTGAGAATCATGGAGCGTCTGCGCAAGAAGTTAAAAAAAGTAGCAACGCTCCGGTTGACGATCATGCGGCCAAAGCCAGCGGCCCGCCGCTCCCCTCCGATCACTATGTGCATCGTTGGATTCCATTTCCACCATTCCGAGCGGTGAGCTTGGAAAGTCAAACATCCATGCAGATCGTCGCCAAAGAAGGTCGCGTCAGCGTCGTGGTATTTTTGGCTTCCTGGTGCGTGCCATGCCAGCAGCAGATTCGAGAAATCAAACGCATCGAAGACAAATACCGTGATCGCTTCACAGATTTTGTGTATATCTTCGCCCATGATACTGAAAATGATGCGCGTGGCTTTAATAATGTTTATAAGCTAGGGAACAACGCAATGATGGCTTCCGCCAGTGTTTTGGAAGCTTTTCATCAGCCAGAGCTACCGTCTTTTTATGTAGCAGATCGCTATAAATGGATGGTTCTGCGGCGGATCAATACTCAGAAAAATGATCTCGATGAGCTCGATCAATTTCTGAGTTTGCATACAGCTTTGTGAGGAAGCAGGGAAAGGTCTACTGACCCTTGCCGGTTTCCAAATTGGAAGTTGACTTGATCATTTCAGGATGCCAACGCAAACGCAGGTTAATCAAATCATACTCATGTTCCTGCTTGGCTCCACCAATAGCGACGCCGGCGGGTATACGACGTTCCCCGTCAATAGCTGCGGCATCGAAATCGATGTCGGTCTTACTGCCTTTGGTTCGACCTTCCTGGGTCAAAATCTTTTTTCGACCGCGAGCATCTTTATCCTCTTTCGCAGCTTTACCACTATTTTGCGCCAAAAGACTGCCAGTAAAGGCGAAGAGGCAAGTTAACGCGATCACGGTGCAGGTACGTAATTTCATGACAGCACCTCCTTTTTAACTCTGTCTTATCGGTTATTTTTCAAAAATACTTGAGTGAAATTCGCGGCTCGAACGGTCTCAATCTATTGTATAAAATTTTCCACGCCATGGGTTGGACTGAATTTGCCTGGATCAGCTTTGCCGAGTGTATTGCGGGGAAAGTCCCCCTTATAATAAGGATAGCGCTTTTCCTAGCTTTCGACAGGGAGTACAAGCATGGACAACCGAACGCCATGGATAGGCCTTATTTTCACTTTTATCCTATCAAATCAGCTATTTGCTGAGCCGATCAGCGCGACACGCAAACCCCAAAGTCAAGCTGTCATCCGGACTGAAGGCAGCTTAAATTATCTCAGCCTCAGTCCCAATCGTAAGCAATTGGCTTTTACCAACGCTGAGGGGCAATCACTGCGGATCCTCGATCTCGCCTCGCAAGAAGTCATTGAGATAACACCCCACAAAACGGGACCTGGTTTCTTTTGGAGTCCGGATGGCATCCGACTTTTCTACAGAGAGTTGATCCGCGAAGGGACCCAGATTTTCAGCGAACTTTCTGCCTACGATACCCAACTCAATCAGCGGGTCGCCTTCGACTCATTGAAGGGATCCAGCGGCTTTCCCAGCTTGAATCCATTTGATCATACTTTGCTCATGATTCATGAGAAAGGTATTCTACAAAAACGCCTGGAATTTCCTGGTGAACGATTTGCAAAATGGCAGAAGCAAAGGAAGACCACCCTTGGCAACTGGCTGGCGAGTCAATCGGGTGTTTTATGGTTGGGTGAACTCGGTCTTGAATTGAAGAAAATCGTTGATGATAACTCCGGCTTAAGTTCCTTTGCCATGTCCCCAGATGGTCGACGCGTTGCCTGGGCCACGCAAGCAGGTCGAGTTTATGCTGCATTAGATGGCGGCGATGCGACTTTGATCGGTGAAGGAAAAGATCCGAGCTGGCATCCCTATCGCACGATCCTCGTCTACACTGCTTCCCGAAAGATCGGTTCGAAGGTCTACGACTACGATCTGCGCTTTTCCAATCTCTCCGGGCAATCCCGTGCTCTCACTCACACCCAGGATTTAAGTGAACGCTGGCCGGTCTGGTTGGATGCCAACACTCTGCTCTATACCGCTGAAAAGACTACGGACCTTTTTAAACTTAATTTTCAGGACCTCGCTCCTATCGCCCTTCAATCGCCGATCCGTGAGAAGCAATGAGCCTTATCGTGGCGGTGATCGCCACCCAACTTCTCTTTCCACCCGGCTCCACGACCGCAGAGCGGCAAGAGCTCTTGAAACCTTATTTTCAACCTAAACCAGGCGAAATGCTGAGCGTATCAGAACGTGCTGTGGTGATAGAAAAGCGCGATCCGCTATTAGTCAAAGGCGAATTCTGGGTCCTGCCTCCCAAAGGAATGTGCCTGACTCTGCGCCGGGATTTTGAACAAAGGGACCGCACTTACTGTAAAAAATCCCCAGTTAGCTGGGAAATTTTTGATCTCGACGCTGTGGGCCGTCTGCATATGAATGTTCTTGTGGAAGGCGAACCAGAATCTGTTTACTTGACTTGGCTTACTCCCTATCGAGTCGCCAATTATGTGCCTTTAGGTGGGACCGAGGCAGTCGAAAACTATAATATTCCCATTCACAAATGCGTCGCCTCTGATGACGGGATCTTGCGGAAAATTACCTTACACACCATGGACAATCGCCGTTGGTTTATCATTCTTCCGGATTATGACATCCCCTTGAAATCGGCGGGTCCCCCACCCAATCTCAATGTGAAGTCGGATAAGATTAAAGAAGAAAGTGCCGAACCGACTGGGGAAAAAAAGCCTGCAAAATCAGTCTTGGGCCAGTTGCTTTCTGGGGAATATAAAAAAGCCAAAGTGCAGGAATTTATTTTTCGTGTGAACCGACGCAATGCTTACGAAATGTCCAGTTCTGGCTTTACTGAAACCGCCAGCCCACAAGGAATGAACGGTAAATGCCGATATAGTTTTAGCGGCGCTCCTGGGGATCCGGACAGTGGATTGATTGAGTGTTTTGATACTGATACTTTCGATACGATCTACACTCACGTCACCTGTTTTTCACAATTGAAACCGCGCCTTAAAGAGGCCTCCAGAGACCTTAAAAACACTAAATGAAAGCCGATACTTATGCTCCCAAAATGGCCTGCAAAATCGCTCCCGCACCTCTGCCTCAGCTGGCTGCTGTGGGCGGCCTGCAGCGTTGCATGGGCCCAGGATTTTAATCCTCGGACTGTGTTTGATGAAGCGCCATGGATTTCAGCCCGAGCAGCAGGGATGGCCGAAGCTATCGATCCTATCGCCAATGGCATGGAAGCTCCTTACTACAATCCAGCCGCCATCGGTGGCCTGCAGTACAAACAGGAGCGTCCTGCGGTTTCGCACCTCTTCTTTCCGTATCTCGGTGTCGCGGCCAATCGCTCATCTCAATCGCTGAACAAAGCTCTGCAAGACGGTGGCAATCTGGAAGACAGTGCGATAGCCGATGAATTGCTACGCGCCTATGATGGCGATCATCCCTACGCTCGTGTTTCGATCATGCCCGCGATCAGTTTCTATCGAGTTTTTTTGGCCATGACCTATGATGTTCGTGCTGCATCTACACCCAATGCTGAAAGTCCGGACATGATGGATCTGAATTATCGGGAGCAATCGGGGCCTCTTGCGGGTATGAGCTTTGCATCACCAAAACGCAATTTCTACTTGGGTATCACTGGTTCATACATCAATCGCAAAGTGATTGAAGGCAGTTTTCCCCTGGTCACCCTGAACGATATTGAGAGCCGCCGCAAAGCCTTCCGTGAAAATAAAAAGTCATACAGCGGCGCACCCGTCCATGTCAGTGCTCTCTGGAATGGGCCCTCGAGATGGCGACCTTCGGTCAGTCTAGTCGCTCGCAATGTCACCAACACCGTTTTAAAAAGTCGCGACGAGGGGACCCCCTCCTTGAAAGTTCGCGAGGATCTTGCCTTGGGCTTGGGGCTTTCACCTAATCTTGGTAAAGTGGGTATGCTCAATCTGGTCCTGCAGGCCAATCAACTGACACATATTGCAACACCGACCAAGGATAAATTACGCGTCGGTGCCGAACTCACCATTGGCAATGCGTTTGGCGCCGAAGCCGGCATAAGCTTTCGAACCGGTTATAGTACCGCTGGACTCTCGGGGGGAATCGGCTTCAACTTTGGAATGTTTGGCTTACAGGCGGCGTCCTTTGCAGAAGATATTGGTGCCGGTGATCGTCACGTGGTAGAACGAAGAAGCATTATTAATTTAGGCATTAACATAGCGGATTATTGAACGTGCTAACGATTAAGAATCTAGAATTTCGCTACCAATATCGGCGCATTTTGCACGATGTTTCTTTTCGAGCGCGGGCTGGCGAATTGGTCCATATTGTTGGACCAAATGGAGCTGGAAAGACCACGCTGATGAGCATCCTAGCCAGTCTCCGCCTTGAACATGCAGGCTCCATTGAGTATGAAACAGCAGCTGGAAAAGTCGCCGCCGATCGACGGGATTACATCGAGTATTTACCAGCCGAGGCCAATGCGCTTTACGGCAAAATGGATGCCATAACCAATCTGCGCTTCTGGCAAAGCCTGCGCGGCATCAAAAGTTCTGATGACGCATTGGTTCAGGAATTAGAATTATGGGATTTGGGCCATCTGCTCATCCGTCAGAGCTTTCCGGTGGAGCGGTTTTCCACCGGTATGAAGCGTCGGCTGGCGCTTGCGCGCGTCAAGCTTTCACAAACCCCCTGCTGGCTCCTGGATGAACCCCTTTACGGCCTCGATACTCGGGGCATTGAAACCTTTCAAGCCATGCTTGAACAGCATCTCAAAGCCGGTGGCCAGGCTTGGATCGTCAGTCACGACACGGCTCCTTTGTCGATTTTCCAACTGCAGACGCTGAATCTTGGCGAGGTGAAAAATAATCGATGAAGAAACAGCTGCTACAATTTCGCACACTCCTCGCTCAAAACATCCAAGCGGAATGGGCCAGCGCCGAACGTTGGATTTCACCTTTGCTCTTTGCTTTGACTGTTCTCCTGCTTTTTTCTTTCGCTTTTGGAAGGGTCGAAGTCGCTTTTATTCCCCAGCTGTTTGTCGCCGCCACCTTTCTTACCGCTTTCTTTGCTCTGCAGATTGCTTTTTCCCGCGTGCTGGAACCCGATATGCAAGATCGTGTGTTTGATCAAATGCGCAGCTATCCGATTGCACCAACGGCCTGGTTCGTCAGCAAATATCTGCTGGTTCTGATGCTCGGGCTGATGATCCTTTTGCCCACTCTGGTGCTGGCTGATCTCTTCATTAATGAGAGTCCAATAAGTTTTCTCAGTTTGCCGCTTTTTGCCATTGCGGCCTGTTCCCTGATTGCTTTGGGTGCCTTGGGTGTGCTGCTCTCGACCATGATGCTAAGGTCCAATGCCAAGCAGATTCTTTATCCGCTGCTCTACTTTCCTTTGACCACGCCCGTGTTGCTGGCAGCGGTTGAAACCAGCAAGGCCCTCTTGATCGACCATAAAAACCTGGATCAGATGCTCAGCTCATGGCTGGGACTGCTTGTAATTTCTGGTATAATGTATTTTACTCTCAGCTTGCTGCTGTTCGGGGAGCTGATAAAGCCAGAGTAAAGCATTTTGGTATTTATTTTCAAAGGAATGCTCATGACAAACGCCGTTCAACAGGACCGACGTAATTTGCTTTTTGGCGCAGGCTCCG
>JBGSRE010000892.1:0-3109 GCA_041737755.1 Oligoflexus sp. | reverse complement strand
GGAATTATATGACGAATTATAGGTGCAGGCTTTACTTGTAATCGACGAGATCCATCGCTACGCTCTGGATAGTTTCTGGCGCTTAAGCGCCAGAAACTAATTACGGCCATTCATGGTGTCGATCGATGGTTTATTTTATCGAAACCTTTATGGTATCAACTCCGATCTTGGGATCATAGAAGCCAATGCCTTTGCCTTCTTCGTTGTAGATATAGCTGGCATTTTCATTGAGATTATTCTCATCCACAGTAAAGGGATTAGCTTCAGAATTGTAGTAGTTAATCATTTTATTCAGATCGTACGCAACTTCCAGAACGACTGTCCCGCCATCACCTACGGCGATAGGCGTTGCCATCTCGTAGCTAAAAGGTGAGCACACCCGCACTTCTTTGGATGCAGTCATCACACCAGCCTGGTATCGCCAGTTGTTTACTGTTGAGTTTGCGGTGTTTCCTTCCGTGTTGTCCGTTTCTTCCGGCCCACACATGACCATGGATACCCAACTGTAATTGCCGGGCGGCACAGGCCACTGCTGGGAATTAAATTCTGCATTCACAGTGGCGATATCAGCTATGAGATCGATGAAGGTGTTGTCATCGGAACTCGCACAGACATTCTCCATGAAGTATTCATATTCCTTATCACTTATTTTCTTCTTGTTCTTTTCGCCTGGACAGGCCTTTCCACCCCAGACCATATAGCCACCGTTGTTCGTCTCGCCTATCCTGATGGCTAAAGGCTTTAAGGCCAGAACCTGGGGGCTTGTCCATTCATCGACACCATCAAGTTTAAAGGCGCTTTCAGCTTTGGCAAGCACCACGGAAACTTTGGAACTATCACCTTTTTTTGTGCCGCAGGCTTGAGTCAGGAGGATAAGAGATCCGCCTATGACGGGAATCAACTTTTGCATTTTTGTATGACCTCACTTGTGATCTTGGGTTCGCTTGAGGGTGATTCGGAATTCGAAAGCTAAAATTTAGGGCAAATATTTCCTACTTAGTGTTCAGTGCTAGAATTTATGCCATCACCAACATGCATCAAGGCCTAAAGAATTGAGAGAATCCTTAGGGCTGAGTGAGGGGGAAATTATTATCATCCTGGCGGAAGAGAAGGATAACGGCAATATCGAGGTAACTCTCCCACGACCATGAACAGCGTATCGCGCGATCATTGGCCTATTGTCATAGGATGGATCAAAAACTCCTCACTAAGATTGGGCCACGGATTTCAAGCACGCTGATGAAGTAGAGATGAAGTAATACTGTTGGATCGAGCTCTGGGCCGCTTCAGTTTGGGCAGTGAAGAAAGGCGGAATTTAAGCCAGTTGATCAACTAATAGGCCCGCCTTCTGTTGCCGAGGATCGCTTGCAAAGAACTGCCACTGGCGATATCCTTAATAAACTTAAAGAACCTTGGAATGATGGCACCACTGGCATTCAATTAAGCCCATTTGAGCTGATTGCTTTGATACCTCCCCGGAGCAGCCCTCTCGTACGCTATGGTGGAGTGTTCGCCCCGAACTTCAAACGTCGTGATGAAATAATCCTGGTTCCAGGCAGGCGTAAACGCAAGGTATCGCTGGGGCCACAAGGCGCTGAAAAATCCGTAAAAAACAAAGTCACATCTGGCAGCTGAGCGCGGCTCTTAAAACGGGTCTTCGCCATCGATGTTTCACGGTGTCCCCGCTGCAAGAGTGAACTGGACATCATTGCGGCGGTCCTTGATCCTACACCCCAAAAACAGTAAGTTAAACCTTGTTTGGAGAGTGTTTCAAGTGGCCGATCGGACTTGGCTAAGGATGAGCTGTAATCGCTATGATCGTGATTTCTTTTTGCCCAGGCCCGTACACCCAGAACACCCGACAAGCACCAGGCGTTTGATTTTGCGCATATGCCTCGAAAACCTTTCCTTTTGGTTTGCCCTTTTCATCGAAGGGTTTTTTCAATGAATCGTATTCGTGGGTATTGAGGCTTGGATGACGAAGATTTTCCTTCATCAGTTTGACGGTGCCTTTGACTTGAATATACAGCCCCTCTTGCTTAGAGGTCTTAGTCTTGCCGGTTTTCTTGCGAGTGGCGCTCGCTTGCTTTGCAGCCTGTCTCAGATTTTCATAAACCTCTGCAGCTTCTGCCGTCCACTTTACTTCCTTAGGTGTTTCAGTCACTCCTTATCATCCTCCAGCCAATCGTCATCGTCCATTGACGGCGCGTCGGCAAATTCCCCAGCCTTGGCCTGAGCGAGACCTCTTTGGACTGAAGCCATTGCATCAGCATTATTCCAGAGCCATTGCTCGCGCTCAGGGATCGTGCTCATACGGCGAACGATAAATTCGTAATCATTCAATGCTTCGACCTGGACAACTTCAACACCCTTAAGGCCGGGGATAAGGATTCTCCCGCGACCATCCGGCTGGATCAGCTGCTTTTCGCGGGCTCTCGTCTTAAGTTGGTCGCTTAGTTCCTGCGCTTCTAACTGCATACCATTGATATCTTTATTTTTTTTTGAGGCTACCATGACGATTCTCCTTATGGGTCTCACTGCTTGTCGGCAAACGTTACAAAACCCATTAGTAACAATGTAACATCGAACCAATGAAACTCAAGCTTTTTCAGTGGTGGGTAGCCGGTTTGGCTTGTTAAAAAAAATGGCCCCTTGAGTAGGGGCCATCGGCATCGATTGTCATTTAGGATCAGCGTGCCTTAGCGTTCTTTAAGCACACAGGCGAAAGGCGCCAGCACGAGGCTATCGTTACCTCCCTCGCGCTTCAAGATCAGGGGTGTATCGGGCAGAAAGTTCAAAGAGTAGCGAACATTCGGCAGATTGGGCCGAACCACGGTCGCGGTTAAAAGACCCGATACCGGAACGCAAGCAGACGCTTTGGTGAACACGATATTTTTAAATTCCAAGCGCAGAACTTCGCCGCTTTCTGGAATCAGAAATTCCTGCCGACCATTGCTGATTTCATAGCGTGTCCAATCGCGTGCCTTGTCGAGATGAATCGAAAAGTCGAGAGGGAAGCGATCCTGCAGCTGCATCTTCGCTTCTGTAGCGCCCTCTTCGTTCAGGTTCAAGTTCACCGTGCTGTCCAATTTATTGCGCAATTGGGCTT
>JBGSRE010000859.1:0-6485 GCA_041737755.1 Oligoflexus sp. | reverse complement strand
TGGTCAAGCTTGCATGCCTCCTCGGCTGAAACACTCGCGGCTAGGCTTGCGGATCTGGCTGGCGAAGACATCCGGCAATGGCAGCAGCTTCTTACTGATCAAGAGGCGGGATTTATTCTCATGTCACGGGATCATCCCCGGGTGAAAGAACTGTGGCGTTGGACAGATCATGGCCCGGTGAAAATGGATTTCTAAAAATGAAAAAAGCGCCCTGATTTAGGACGCTCTTTCGCTTGGAAATTCAACAGTAAGCTTATTTTTTGCGACCAAAAATGACAGCAAAAATACGCTTGATGATGCCAAAAAAGGAGTTGGGCACCACCTCAGGCTGGCGTGGCTTGATAATGGTCTTGCCCCGGGGCTGAATTGTTGGCACAGGCTGATTGGTGTGTGCCTTGCGATGACGATTGCGAGGCTGTGCCTGTCCAGCAGCAGCTGCTGCAACAGGTTCCTTGCTTTGACCGCGCTCGGGACGCTTGCCTTTACCTGCCTTTTGATCCGGACGATCTTTCGCTTCGCCTCTGTCCGTTCTCGCTTCAATGCGAGGTCCGCCACTCGGCTTGCGTTCTTGTTTAGGCAGATCGCCAGGCTGGCCTTCGTCGCGCGTTGCAGGTTTCAAACTGCGGCCAGGAGTTCTTGGCTTGTCGTTGCGACGATCGCCTCTCCGATCTTCTTTCTCATTCATGCGGGCACCCTTGAATTCAGGATCTTTATAAGGATTGCCGGCTTTATCTTCGATCTGCAAATAGGATTCAGGGAACCATTCGGTTTGGATTTTAACGTTTTCACCGAGGTATTTCTCAATATCGATCAAGTTATGACCGTAATCCTCACAGACCAGAGAATAAGCCGAGCCGAATGCACCTGCGCGGGCTGTTCGACCGATACGATGGACGTAGTTTGCAGCTTCGTCCGGTAAATCGAAATTGTAAACGTGAGTGATGTTGGAAATATGCAAGCCGCGGCTCGCTACATCCGTTGCGATCAAAGCCTTCACTTCACCAGCTTTGATTCGACCAATCAAATCAATTCGCTTCTTCTGCGGCAGATCGCCTGTGATCAGATCGCATTCAATACCGTTGCCTGTGAGTTTGTAATGCAGCCATTCCGCAACAATTTTGGTGTTGGCGAAGACGACCGAACAAACGGGAGCGTGATCACGCAAAAGCCCCAGCATGACCTGCAACTTTTGGGTGGAATCAGCGATCACGGCATGCTGCTCGATTCGCTCGGGCGTAATGACCTCTGGATTCGCCGAAATATACTTCGGACTTTCCAGATATTCAAAAGCCAGTTCTTTAACCTTGTCATTGGTCGTTGCCGAGAACAGAAGCTTTTGCGTTTCAGGACTGAGTTTGCTGAGGAAGAACTCAACGTCTTCGATAAAACCCATGTCAAGCATACGGTCAGCTTCGTCACAGATGAAGAGACAGCAGTCTTTGGTCGAAAAGATCTTTTTCTGGTAATAGTCCTTCAATCGGCCGGGAGTTGCGACGATGACGTCGACACCTTGGCGAATTCTCTGGGCTTGCTTTTCATAATCGACACCGCCAAACACAGCCATCGATGAGATGCCGATCTGGTCGAAGAGCTGCTCAGCATCTGCCGAAATTTGCAGAGCCAATTCACGAGTAGGAGCAAGGATGAGAGCTTTGGGGTTCAGGCTGTTTTCGCCGCCTGCCTCCCGCATTTTCAGGAGCTGGTGGGCGATCGTAATGAGAAAGACCCCGGTTTTACCCGTACCAGTCTGGGCAAAACCTGCCAAGTCCTGGCCCTGAATCGTCTGTGGTAGGCACAAACCCTGAATCAGTGTTGGTTTTTCCCAATTGAGCTTGCGAATCGCGCCAATGAGTTCTTCGGCGAGAGCCAATTCCTCAAAGGTTTCGACAGGGAAGAACTGTTCGTCCTTGACCACCACTTCATCTTCGTCATCATCTTCAGCAACGACAAGAGTTGGTATAATAACCGAAAGAGGCAGATGATCGATAGTGATATCAGGTGTTTCAATGGGTTCGAGAAGTCCAGCCTCCGGCAGATCTTCGTCGATGACGTGAAGAGCCTCAGTGTCTGCGGCTTCTTCCATAACTGTATCCGAATCTGGCTTGGGAGTTGTCATAGGGTCTTCTTTTTCACTCATCGCGTCTTCCGCTGCTTTAAGCAGCTAATTTTTTTTTGAATTTAACCGATGTGAAGGCATACAGCCACACAAAAAAGGTGCACTAATGGCAGAAAATCATCCCGACGACCTAGACGCACTGCTGGATGCCTCTGCTGCAGATCAGCTTCAAACGGGCCTTGAAACCGCTGACGCGGTTGATGCTAGCGACGCTAACGGGCCCTCTGACGGAAGTGGCAAGGATACCTTGGAAACAGCAGACCTCCAAGCTGAACTCGCAGCTGATGCAGAAAATACCGTAGCTTTTGGCGGATCTTCGGCCGATGCGGGGCGTGGTTTGGGGAATTCTGGCATGACTAGCAGAGATTCCGGGGAGGGCGTTATCGAGCCCGGCTTTATCGATCAAGAAAACGATTCGACCAATAATGCCAAAAAAGATCCGATAGAAACAAAACTCATTCGAGACCTTGAGAGTGCCAAAAGAACCTTGAACGAACTGATGAGCTGGAAAGAAGATCTGCGACTTCTCGCCATGCAACACAACACTCTTGGCGCCTACTATGATCACTGGACCAAAGAGGCCAATTTGTTTTTCCGCCGAGTTGTTATAATTAATAAACGGCTTGAGACTCAAAGGAAAAAGAAAAGGGCTTAACCATGATACGTTTGCGCAGAATGAACCCCTGGCCAATCCTGACCTGCAGCGCATTTCTCACGCTGACAGCTTGTCTGACACCCGCGGAAGAGCAGCAATTGAAGGATGATATCTTCGGGTTGCAGTCGAGAGTCCTCCAATTGGAAAACCAGCTCAGTGCTCAAGGTAAAGAGATTAACAGCGCCACGAATCGACAAGAAGCATCGATTGGCACCCGTATGGATAAAATTGCGGTTGAAATGCAGCGCATCAAAGGCGAAATCGACGCACTTAGAATCGGTGTGACCACGGGACAACTGCCAGGTGCCGATCCGGATCAGGAGGGCTCGGTTGCTCTAGCGCTTTCTCAGCTGACTGAACGCATAGCAGCTGTTGAGGACAATCAAAACAAAATACTCGGCGTAATCGACAAGTCGGTAGATAGCAAGAAGACTGACAAAAAAGATGGGGCAGCGGCGAAAGAAAAGGACAAAGAAAAGAAGGCGGCCGAAAAAAAAGCCCCTTCGCTGAAAAATTTGGATGATGTTCGCGAAGCCTTTGCAAAAAAGAAATTTAAACTCGTGGCGGAAGAAGGCGGCAAAGTGCTAGCCGCTGTCAAGGGCAAAAAAGACAAGCAGGAAGCGACCTTTATATTCGCGGAAAGTCTCTATAAGTCAGGCGAGATAAGGGAAGCGGCTTTGAAGTACAACGAATTTATTGAAAGTAAACCCAAAGAGAACATGTCCCTCGCAATGCTTCGCATGGGTGATTGTTTCAAGCAACTGGGTGATGCAGAAACAGCCAAGATTTACTATCAAGAGCTGATTCAAAAGTTTAGCAACACCGACGAAGCGAAACAGGCTAAAGATAAGCTGGCCAAACTTTAAATTGGATCTTTCATGACTTTGATCCTTGGAATCGAATCCAGTTGCGATGAAACAGCAGCCTCTGTTGTGCGCGACGGTCGTGAGGCTTTAAGCTCTGTTATCAAATCGCAGATCGATGTTCATCGTGCTTTTGGGGGAGTCGTGCCCGAGATCGCAGCACGCGAACATCTGCGTATTATCGATACGATTGTGCAGCAGGCCTTGGCCGAGGCATCGCTTGAACTGAGCGATATCGATGCCATAGCTGTGACTCAGGGTCCTGGTCTTATCGGGGCCTTGTTGGTCGGTATTGCCTATGCAAAAGGCCTGGCCTTTGCCAGCGGTAAACCTCTTGTTCCGGTCAATCATGTGGAAGCTCACGTTCATGGTGCCATCCTGGGATTGGATGTTCCAGAAGACAGGATTTATCCTTGCTTGGCCTTGGTCGTTTCGGGGGGACACACCAACATTTATTACATGCCGGAGCCGACTGTTTACGAACTGATGGCATACAGTATTGACGATGCTTGCGGGGAATCCTTTGATAAGGTTGCCAAACTTTTTGGTTTAGGTTACCCAGGTGGGCCGGCAATCGAAGAACTGGCGCTTCAAGGTCAAGCCGATCGCTATCCTATGCCACGAATGATGGAGCAAAAAGATAAACTGCTGTTTAGTTATTCAGGTCTTAAAACCTATATGGTAAACTTACGGATGCGGCATGCAGCGCAACTGAATGATGAAATGATCAGAGATTTTTGTGCCGCTTTTCAGGAAGAAGCTCTTGGCCAATTGGTTCGCAAGTTGGATGGGGCTCAAAGTCAGCGTCCAGCAGCACGAAGTGTCCTCATCGCAGGCGGTGTTGCTGCCAATCAAAGATTTCGAGCTTTGGCTCAAAAGAAACTACGAATTCCAGTTCATTTTCCCCAACTGCGCTTTTGCTCCGACAATGCCGCGATGATTGCAGCTCTGGGTTATCAGCACTATGTGAAAGTTGAAGATGCTGCCATCTTTAAACAGCTGGGTTGGGATGCTTTTTCCCGCTATCAGTTTGGCTAATCAGGAGCGGAAACATGTCTCAGGGCGACCACCGAATTAAACAAAAAAAATCATTGAGTCAGGTCTTTCTACGTACGGACTGGCCGGTTCGAAAAGTTGTTGAACGCTTGAATACTCTGCATGTCACGCGGGTCTTGGAGATCGGGCCGGGCGGAGGTATGCTGACCCGCGCGCTGGTAGAATCCCCTTGGAAAGTGACGGCCGTAGAAAAAGATCATCGATTCGTCGAAAAACTGGAAGAATATTATAGCATGAAGAAGGGCGAATTGCCCGGTACTCTCACCCTTGTGAACCAGGACATTTTGCGATTCGACTTGGGGGAGTGGCTTGATGAATCAAACGAACCCACGGCGATTGTGGGCAACATTCCCTATGCAATATCCACCCCTATCATCATGTGGGTGCTGCCGCACTTGCATCGACTCAAAGGAGTCGAATTTCTGGTTCAATTGGAGTTTGCGGCTCGGCTTGCGGGGGTAGCTGGCACCAAGGATTATGGCAGTCTTTCCGTCTATACTCAATTACGGGCTCAAGTGAATATTGAGTGCAAAGTCGAGAGAACATGCTTTACACCTATTCCTGCGGTGGACAGTGCGCTGGTCTTTATCAAAGTCCGTCCTCAGGTTCTGCCCGACGAATTCCTGCGAAAAGTGGAAACCGTGGCGCGAGTGTCGTTCACCCAGCGGCGCAAGAAGCTGCGCAATGCCATTCGACAATTTGTGAATGATGAAGCCATGAAAGACTGTCCGATTGATATCAATCGACGTCCCGACACGCTCCATCCAGAAGAATATGTGGAACTGACCAAATTCATTTATCCTAATTTATAGCTGCGAAAATAAACAAGGCAGCGGAAACATTCCCTGCTTCTTGTTTGGTGCGATGGCTTAAAGCTTTTCAAAAGCTGTCCGAATCAATTCTTCTGTGCTATCCCAGGCGATACACCCATCGGTGATGCTCTGGCCGAAAACCAAAGGCTTTTGGCCAAGATCCTGCTTGCCTTCATGCAGATGACTTTCCAGCATCATACCTAAAATGCGATCATTTCCTGTTCGATACTGCTGAAAGACTTCGCGGAAGACTTCCGGTTGGCGCCGATAATCTTTGCTACTGTTGCCATGACTGCAGTCAACCATGAGGGGGCGTTGCTGGGCACTGCCCTTGATCCTGGATAGACAATCAAGGACATGGGTTTTGCTATAATTTGGGCCCTGATTGCCCCCGCGCAGGATCACATGAGCATCGGGATTGCCTTTGGTTTGCACGACAGCGGTCATTCCATCATTATCGATTCCCAGGAAATGATGGGGATGACCAGCGGATGTCATAGCATCAAGAGCGACCTGCATGCCGCCATCGGTGGCATTTTTAAAACCGACCGGCATCGATAAGCCGCTCGCCATTTCCCGGTGGGTTTGGCTTTCCGTGGTTCGCGCGCCTATGGCCACCCAACTGATGAGATCAGCAATATATTGAGGCACGATGGGATCCAAAAATTCGGTACCAGCGGGCAGGCCGAGGCCAGCGACATCCAGGAGAAACTTTCGCGCGATTTGCAGACCGCTCCGAATATCATGGCTACCATCAAGCTGAGGATCGTTGATCAGACCCTTCCAGCCAATCGTGGTCCTTGGCTTTTCAAAATAGACCCGCATAACGATCGCAATTTTGCTTTGCACGTCCTGCCGAAGTTTGGCTAGTTTTCGTGCATATTCTAACCCAGCTCCGATATCATGGATGGAACAGGGACCAACGATGAGCAGCAAACGTCGGTCCTGGCCACTCAGCAGCAGACGAAGTTCTTCCAGCCAAT
>JBGSRE010000851.1:0-3919 GCA_041737755.1 Oligoflexus sp. | reverse complement strand
GATGCATTTTCAACAGACCTTCTTTTTCTGTGACCACTTCATAAAAAGGATTGCTACCAGTGAAAAAGTTGGGTTTACCAGCGCTGACGATGATGTGCTCAAAATAATCTTGCCAGCGCGGAAAGTCCTCATGCAAACCATCGAGCACATAGGTCATCACAGCATTCGTGAAGTTCCAATCGGAGTTGGTGAGCAGAAAGAGCTTTTTGCCACCATCCAAGAGTTTAAGCAAAGCCTCGACTAGGTTTTTGTCGCGGTCGATATACTTCTCTGGTTCGGCCAAAACTCGATTTTTTATGGAACCATCCTGGTGCGAAAGGTCGATCCATTCGCGAAGGTCGGCATAAACCTCCCGATAGCTTTTTTTAATCTGCGTGGGATGCCTCCGCATATAGTCGACGATTTCGATGAAGAGCTGGACTTCACTCAAAGCGAAGAACGTGTCGATCGTCAGATAGTCATCAGCCTTGAAGCTCTTAGCATTATAAAGTTCGTAGCGCTCTTGCTTGTCGAGCTTGCGATGGCCGTGGTAGGCAACTTTCACATATTTGTGAGAATCAACTTTTAAAAGATTGCCGCGATCCCGGTCGACCAGAAGGCCTCGAATGACAAAATTCGGATTGAACTTCAACTTCAGTAATTCTTCCGGATAGCCATTGGCGACAAACTTTTTTACCGTTTCATGGAAAGCTAGGCTTTCAAAATTCTCGCGATTGTACAGGACAATGGTATGGTCCATATCGAAACCAACAGATCGAATGGTGGCCAAATTCAGCGAGCGGTTTACGTAAATCTTCTGGTGCTTTTTAAGTTTTTGCATAATGGAGTCTTGCCTTGCAGATCAGGGAGCATTGTCAAATTTAAAGCCGACCTGGCAGTAGCTCTTGCCCTTTTGATTAAGAAAAGTCTGCTGATAGACGACGTGTCCGTCGACTTCATTGTAAACCTTGCCATCCATGATGATCTTAATCTTTTCGAAACGCTGTCCAGGACTGTAAAGCTTTGATTGTGTCGGGGTACGTATGGAAAGACCAGTCGTCGACATATCAAGAATTGCCTTGCGGAGCACGGTTTCCTGATCGATCGGATTGACGACTTCCATGATCACGCGCTCGCTGGCGTCGAACATAAAGCGTTTGGCGCTGCGGCTATCTTCAATGAGTCGCAATCCTTCTAAAGGAAAGAGGATGTGCACACCATCAGTGGTGATTCGGTCAGACACAAATCGAACGGCATGGATTTTCAGGAAATACTGCTGAGAGTGCGCTACCGATGTAATGTGTTCTGGAGGAACAGTATTAGCCAACACAATCGAGCGATTTTTGATCACCATAATGTGCGTTTGAAAAACGATGTTCACGTCGCTGGCCGAAAAAAAAACTGGAGACTTCCGTTGGACACATTCCTGAATCAATTCAAGCGAGGCTTCATCGATCGTCATCAAAAGACTCCCCTGGAGGCTGCAATACCGCGGAAAGGTTCGATATACCGGCTTGCCTGGTTCAGCGTTGGGAACGCTTGAGTGAACTGGAAGAGGATGTCGAACTCGGATTCATCATACACCTTTAATGTATCATTTTTATGGTCGCGATAGTGAGCAATCACCGAAAGAGCTTGCTGTTTGCCTGTGATATAGCTCGCGGAAGCGGCCATATTTAGCGTTTTATCAATTCGCTTGCAGGGCACTGGCTGAGAGCTAGCCTCGTCATTGCAACCCTTGCTACGAATCAGGTCGTAGGTATAGGTGTTGGTGGCCAAGGAGGCGCGTGCGCTCAGAGCGAGAAAGGGGAAAGGACTGATCCGGACTAACCCGGCAAGACCTCGGGAAATGTAGCTCTCCCAGAAATCATTGTAGAGATACTGGTGCTGGAATGCTTCGGTGGTGAGTCTCAAACCATAAAGCTGGGGGAAATTGCTGTTGTGTTCCAGGGTCATGCTCAGAAAGGGCGCAACATTAGAACTGAAAAGGTTATAGGACTTATTGCTAAAGTCGCTTTGCTCACGATTCAAAAACTTTTGAAAAAGCAAATAGGCCCGAGCGCTATGCTGCGGATGATAGTTCCATTCCGCCCAGGGCACGAAAAGGTTTTCGGTTCCAATATCGAAGGCCTTGCGAATCTCTGGACGTTCCGGCGCTGGAAAAAATTCAGATCCAGAGCGAGAGAATTGCCAATGGGCATAAGCGCCCAGGAGAAAATCACCTTTTTGACCTGAGGTTTCCACAAACAGTCGATGGCGTCGTTCCATTAGGTCCGGACGGAAGGGGAAATACTGGAGATCGATAGGATCTTCGGTCCATACCTGGAGTCGGTCGCCGTCGCTGAGCCAGTCCTGTTCGTAGATGTACCCCACGTAACTCTCGGTACCTTTGCCTTTAAAGGGTCCTAAGCCGAGACCGACGTTGGCATTGAGCTTGAACTCTTCATAGCCGATGCCCGTTTCGACAATCGGTCGATTGCTGCCATAGGCAGGGTTAGAACGGGAACCGCGTTCGTAATAATAGCCGAGTTGGTAGTACCAAAGATGCGGAATAGAGAAAAGCGACAAGGGATTTTGGTCGAAGAAGCTGGTTCGATAACGCGCCTGTTGGGTTCCTTCGACTTCAATTTTCCCGGCCATAGCGAGGCGGTTGAGCACCATTTCCATTTGTTGCCTGAAGCGGCCTTCGCGGAATCTTTTCAAATACTCATCTGCTGCCGCCCGGGCTGCCGTGGAATCGGCGTCTTCAAATTCCATCGCCGCCAATTCGAATAGAGCATCTTCAGCAATAGGCTCGTTCATTCTGCTGACCTTGGTCAAGTAGCGTCTGGCCCGCATCCGGTCGCTGATCGCATTCAAGCATAGAGCCTGGTAATAAAGATTGAAGCCGCGCAGCCTAGGGGACGGCTTGGACTTTCGGAGATACTCTAAAGCCTGGCGAGCCTGGCCGGTATGATAGTAAGTGGCAGCAAAACGGGTCCAGGCATCCTGATCCTCAGGATGTTCACGGAGGTAGCTGCGATAAATTTGCAAGGCTTCGACGAAGCGGCGTTGGGAAAACTCTTCTTGTGCCTTGCCGAGTGCGCTAGAATCCACTTTAGTCGGGATCGTATTTTGCGCTAAGCCGAGCTTCGGCCAAAGAATCGAGATTCCGATCACAAAGAAGAGGCAGGTGAATTGATGGCGACGGATACCCATAATTAAAAATCTATACCTTTAAACAGCGGCGCGAGCCTGGGAGCTTCTCATGCAAGCAGAAAAAACTGTCAAAGTAGCTGGGATACACCTTGCTGGGCCCAACTCCACCAAAACAACAGTCGTGATCATGACAGGTCGCTTGGGGGAAGGCAACCTAAAGATCACCGCGGTTTTGGACCGAATGGGCGCGCTGCACAGGCTCTTTTCGGACGATCGGCTGTTCGAATTTTTACGTCTGGAGCAGCCCGATCGGGTCATGATTGATTGTCCTTTAACAGTGCCTCCCTGTGTTGCCTGTACTCGTCCCGCATGCCCTGGTGTCAACGCCTGTGAGGACATTGCTGTGGCTTATATGCAAAAATTGTCAGAGACAGCGGTTGGCAAAAGAAGAAAAAGGTTGATGAATCCGCAAACTCAACGCATTTGGGATGTGAAGGAATGGTATCAGTGGAATCCTTCGCTTCAAGAGCCGACCTACAGTGCAAACAAAGCGCCTCTGGTCGTGCGGGCGATGACTCTGCAGCGGCGGTTAAATATTCTGCCGAATCCTTTGCGTCTTGGGGAAACATCCATCCCTCATGCTGTGACCTGCATTGTCGATCAGCTCGGTTTGGATCGCGACATCGCCTATCAGTACCGGGCTTTTGAAATCGGTCGGGAACGAAGAACGACATTTCTGGAAGTTTTGCATGAGCATGGATTTTTGGAAGAGGATGATATCGATGAAGTCGCAGCCAGCGTC
>JBGSRE010000829.1:0-2785 GCA_041737755.1 Oligoflexus sp. | reverse complement strand
AGTATTTAGCCGTTAAAAAACTCAATCCCGACGCCAAGAGCCCTATCATCTGTTTCGTCGGCCCTCCCGGTGTTGGCAAAACAAGTTTAGGCAAGTCGATTGCCAAATCGCTCGGACGTGAATTCGCCCGAATTGCCCTTGGTGGTGTGCGAGACGAGGCCGACATCCGCGGTCATCGCAAAACTTATGTGGGGGCCTTCCCTGGTCGTATTATTACCGCCATAAAAAACGGTGGAAGTAACAATCCTGTCTTGATGCTGGATGAAATCGATAAGATGGCTTCTGACCATCGCGGTGATCCTTCATCAGCCTTGCTGGAAGTCCTCGATCCGGAGCAAAATCGAAACTTTGTCGATCATTATCTTGGGATTCCCTTCGATCTTTCGGATGTCATGTTTATCGCCAATGCCAACACGCTCGAAACGATACCTGCACCTCTTCGCGATCGTTTGGAAGTGATCGAGGTGTCGGGTTACTCGGAAGAAGAAAAACTGGCGATCGCCAACCAATATCTGATTCCCAAACAGCTCAAGGAAGCGGGACTCGACCAGGCGAATGTATCTTTCTCGAAGAACTGTGTGACGACCATCATCAACGGCTATACTCGTGAAAGCGGCCTACGTGGCCTGGAAAAGAAGATCGCTTCGGTATGCCGCAAGATTGCTAGGCAGTATGCGGAAGAAGATGAAGGGACGGCCAAGAAGCGCGATGGCATTCGCCTGACCCCGACCATCATTCAAAGGCACCTCGGTGCCCAGCGGTTTGATGATAACTTTTATCACAAAGAACCCCATGTTGGTGTCTCGCTTGGTCTGGCTTACACCCAGTATGGTGGCGAAGTCATGGCGATCGAATCGAGTCTGATACCAACTGGAAAACAAGCGCTGGTTCTGACAGGACAGCTTGGGGATGTCATGAAAGAGTCTGCTCAGGCGGCACTCAGCTTCATCCGCTCTCGCCTGGTAGACTTTGGTATCGATGTCGAGACTCTGGAAAGAAACGAACTGCATATCCATGTACCGGCTGGGGCAGTGCCTAAGGACGGACCTTCCGCGGGAATCGCCATGGCGACATCTATCGTTTCGGCTCTTCTGAAGTCACCACCCAAACAGCAAGTCGCCATGACTGGTGAGATCACCATACACGGTAAAGTCTTGCCGATCGGTGGACTCAAAGAGAAAATGCTAGCGGCAATGCGTGAAGGAATGACCGAGGTTATCATCCCTGAAAAGAACAAGGCAGTTTTCCTGGAATTGCCGATATCTATCCGACGTAGCTTGAAGGCGCACTTCGTGAGGGAATATAATGAAGTATTCCAAATCATGTTCGACGGTGTGCGCGTCAACGATGCTAAGGTAGAAAAGCTGAGTACTCGGCGTGAAAGCAAGTCCCTGGCGAGCTAGGGGCTGCTGATTCCAGATATCACTCATTTTTCTTCTCTCTCGCGTTGGTTCGCCTAGTCGATCCAACGCGAGGTTTTTTTTATGGTTGATTATGCTAAAAAAGTTCTACGATTCCTCGGTGTTGGAGTGCTCTGGGTATTTTTCTTGTCGATTCCCATTAAAGGTCAAATGCTATTTCATTACGCCACCGATACCTTTGTGCCTTTAGGGCTTGTTTCGGCGATCGGCGGGCAAGTTGAATCGGCGTGGTCTCAAACCAAGGCTATGGCTGTCCGGGCCTTAACGGATGCCGAGACTGAAAAAGAGCGCAAATTCTAAGTTCAACACTGGAAAACCTCATCTTGGCAAGCCTGGAAATTCAGCGCGCAAAGTTCCTGGACCTTCCTGCTTTGTTATTGCTATTTGTATGCGTGCGGCCTAGAGAAAAGGCACAATTTCGAGGTATAAAATCCTCGACGAACGAGGTTCATCGGGCGATCGGCAAGCAGGAGCGCGGAAAACATGGCCCTTTTAAAAGTAGTCGAGTGGCCAGCCAAAGTGCTGGAGACAAAATCGACAGAAGTGACTGAATTCGATGCCGAATTTCAGCAGTTCGTGCAGGACATGCATGAGACGATGGATCATTCCGGTGGGATCGGATTGGCTTCTAACCAAGTCGGTGTCGCTAAGCGACTCCTGACCATCTGTATCCCCTGGTCGGGCAACAAATACAGTGATCAGGAAGAGAAAAGAGAAACCTGGCACGACGTGCGCTGGACCTTTGTCAATCCAGTAATCACCAAAGCCACGGGTAAGATCCGTTGGCAAGAAGGCTGCCTTTCCTTTCCAGAGATCTACGAATTCGTGGATCGCTCTGCCGAAGTCTGGATCAAAGCTCAAAATGAAAAAGGCGAGTTCTTTGAAGTACACGCCAGTGGGTTGTTTTCGGTCTGTTTACAGCATGAAATCGATCATATCGATGGCGTGGTCTTTATCAGTCGGATGAGCCGGTTAAAGTGCTCTTTAGTAAAAAAGAAAGTTGCCAAGCGGCATCGTCTTCAAGCCGACGGAGCTGATGATGGCGAATAAGCGTGTGCTGATTGCTCCCTCTCTTTTGGCGGCTGATCCGATGAATTTTGGTGCTGATCTTCGCTCGGCTGAAGAAGCCGGAGCGGATATGCATCACGTCGATGTCATGGACGGGCACTTCGTTCCGAATCTGACCTACGGCATTCCTTTTGTGAAAGCTTTGAAAAAACACTGCCGCATTCCTCTTGATGTGCACATCATGGTGTCGAACCCTGATTTGGTAGCTCTCGATTATGTGGAGGCGGGAGCTGATATTCTAGTCTTTCATGTGGAAGCTTCTGTGCACTCCCATCGTCTTATTCAGGCGATTCACG
>JBGSRE010000818.1:0-4453 GCA_041737755.1 Oligoflexus sp. | reverse complement strand
AAACGACGAAGGATCTCACCATAAGTACCTGATTCCACGAGATCCTTCGCTTCGCTCAGGATAGTCCCTGGGCGAAATTTTCAATTTCGCGCCAGCGACTAACTAAGACGATTGTCTGATTTGATTAAGGTAGGTCCATGGCAGAATTAGAGAAAAAAGTTGAAGCACCACTCAGTACAAAAACCCTAACGACACTATCTGGTCTAATGGGCCTTTCGCTTATTCCCAGTCTCTACTACTTGCTGCATGATGCTTCTATGTCTTCCCTATGGACTTCGCCGCTCATGCTGCCTCTCTCACTCGCCATAAGTCCTTTGCTAACTCTTCCGCTGCTGACGATTCTTATACTGGCCACGCGTATCCCTGGGTCCCAGCAGGATCGAGTCGCCCTGTTCGGACTGATTCCCAATTTATTGTTGATTGCAACCCACGATAGCATGAGCTTTATGGCCCTTAAAGACACAGGCAATGATATCGCCATGTTTCTGCACAGTGAGCAAGTGAACAGCTTTTCACGGTCCTTCGCCCTATGTCTGGTGACCCTATTAGCACTGAAAATGCACGGCCTAAATAAAATCACCGAACGACCAGCCGTATGGATTATGCCTTTCTTCCTGGTGGCTTTCCTCTGTGGACTGCAGTTGCTCGATATGCGAATCGGGCTGTTCATGGAGCACTTACCAACGATCGTTGGCATCAGCTGCTTTACGGCCATTTTCAATATCGCCATTCTCACGAAAATGGGCTGGGAGCAGCAGAAACCTTTAACGCTTTGTCTGGCTTGGGTTGCCGCTTTACAATTAGTCAACCCCTTGCTTTTTCTCAACCAGAGGCCGAGTTCCATACAGGGTGAATTGCTCTTCATTCAGAACATCAATGATGCTTTCGCACTGCTGGTGCCCTTGCCCTTTCTTGCTTGGACGATTTTGAAACAGATGAACCGACCCGTCAGTGCTTTGACTGAACTCAATCAAAAGGAAGCTAGTCAAGGTTTGAACCCAGCCGAAGCCTTCGCTCATGGAGTAGCCCAGGCAAAATCACAACTCTTGTCCAAATTGAGTCACGAATTCAAAACTCCCCTCAATACTATTATTGGCTACAGTGAACTGCTCGTCGATGAATTGGAAGAAGCCAAGCTGCCTTTGCTGAGCGATGACCTTCATAAAGTCAATCGTGCGGGTTGGCATCTGATGACTTTGGTCGATGACCTGCTCGACGTCTCGACGATGGATGCCGAGTCGTTCAAAATGCGAAAAAACCACTTCGATGCTGAACGCTTCATGCAGCTCTTGCAGCGCATGGCCGAGAAAGTCGCTTCCCCTCATATGATTGAAATCGAGAGCTTTTGCCAAAAAGGCTTTGGTCTGGTCCACGCCGATGAATCACGGCTGCTGCAGGTCTGTATGAATGTCGTACGAAATTCGGTACGATACTCGAACAATGGTAAAATCAGCCTGCATTTCTATTCTATCATTCAGGACAATCAGCGATTCTATACGATCGATGTTCGTGACTCCGGTCGCGGTATGAATCCTCAGGAATTGGCTAAGGTTTTCTCGGCCTTTGAAAGTATTCAAGGCGAATCTCTTGAATCTATTTATGGGCTGAGTTTGGGAATCCCCGTCACCAAGCGTCTTTGTGAACTCATGGGTGGGACTCTTTCGGTCGACAGCTCACCGGGCCGAGGGACAACCTTCAGCCTGACCTTTCCCCATCTCTACAATACAAGCCTGCCGAGCACTCTGAAGGCTGATGATATTTTTGCAGACGGACCAGTCCTCCTCATTGATGATGATGCCGAGTACACCGGCTTCATTCAGGAGATTTTCGAATCGGCAGGCAAGTCGACTCTCGCCGTAACCAAGGGACGTAGCGGGCTGCGCCTTTATCTTGAGAAACGGCCTCGAGTCGTCATCGTGGATCTAATGATGCCAGAATTGGATGGCTTTGCGGTCATACAAAGTATCCGCGACCAGGATCCGAACTGTTTGATTATCACTATCAGCGGTCAGGGATGGGATTCCAGCGAGGAAAAGGCCAAGCTTGCCGGATCAGACCTATTCTTTGAAAAGCCTATGGCCATTGAAGCGGTTCTGCGTAGCATCGAAAAAAAGAACCGGAGTGCCGCTTGAATCTAACTTAAGCAGCCTGTGCCTGCCAGCTCTCTTGCGAAAGTTTTAGGTTGTAACTGAATTGATGAGCACCTTCCTTGACTCGTTCCACTTCTATATTCAATTCCTCACAGAGTTCTAGAGTCAGTCCTTCATTGAGCCGCATACCACCTTAGAAATTCCAAAGAGTGGCCTGCCAAGCTTCGGGATTGGCGATAAAATAGGAGCCTTAGCGGCTCCTCAATGGCTATACCGGTGCATACAGTCCTTAAGATTTTAGGGCACTCTCGGTAAATTCCTGTAACTTATCCAGACCTTTAAATCCGGCAAACATTCCCTTCTTCTTTTTCTGATCGAAGACGAAGAATACCGGCAGCATATCAGTGCCGGTGATTTCCAGCATTTCCGGATGATCGTCGATGCAGATTTTGGCGAAGGTAAAATGATGCGGATTGTCCTTTTCCATTTTATCTGTTGCAGGAGTTGACAACTTACAAATGCCGCAGCTGCGCTTCCACAGTTTCAGAAAAATTCTATCGCCTTGATCCAAATGGGATTTCAATTCTTCCGGTGTCCAGACTTCCATAATCAATCTCCTTGCAATACCACGTTCAAAAGCCACCTTAACAAAGGCAGAAGGCTCTTACAAGCTGTGGCCAATCTTCACCAGCCATTCCGGGTCAGATGGAGTTCCTTTGCTCCTTTGTTACAGTCCATAGGGTCAAAGGAAAAGGATTGCCAAAAAGCACCATTTCCAGTAGCAATGGCGCTTCTTAAAGGAATATTTTATGTCTCGCTTGAGCGTCTCGATACTGATCCTACTGATCGCTATGACCTCCATTCAATTCGGTGCATCGTTTGCCAAACAGATCTTTGATCTGGTTCATCCGGCCGGAATAACCATGCTGCGCACCAGCCTAGCGGCCATCTTTCTCCTTATACTCTGGCGCCCCTGGCGGGTTGCCTTCGATAGAAAAATGTGGATTTACATCTTGCCCTATGGGGCATCCCTGGGAATTATGAATCTGCTTTTCTATCTTTCTCTGCAGCGCATCCCCTTAGGAATTGCCGTGGCTGTAGAATTTACTGGACCGCTGGGGGTCGCTCTCTACTCGTCACGACGCCTTAAGGATTTGGTTTGGGTGGCACTGGCGGGCCTTGGCATTTTTCTGATTTCACCACTGGCTCAGCAAGGAGAAAGTATCGACAGTCTGGGATTGCTCCTGGCTCTGGCTGCCGGCTTTTGTTGGGCGCTGTATATTATGTTTGGCAAACGAATGGGCCATCGCGTTCCCATCGGACCTGCCACGGCTTTGGGAACAGTCGCTCCCTTCGGTATGATGCATATGGGCGAGAATTTTTTTGAGCCCAAAGTTTGGTTGCTTGGCGGTATGGTCGCTATGCTTTCCAGCGCTTTACCCTACTCTCTTGAAATGATAGCTCTCAAAAATCTGCCAACTAAAACTTTCGGCGTCCTCATGAGTATGGAGCCAGCCCTCGCAGCGTTAATGGGCTATTTTTTCTTGAAAGAATCTTTGACTAGCATCCAATGGCTGGCTATGGGCTTGATCATGGCGGCTTCCGCAGGATGCACTCTTATGGCCCCGCGACAGACAGGGGAACTGCAGCCACCCGGTGAACCCTAGACCTAGATTAAGGCTGCACAAGAACCTGCGAGTAACGCTCGCACCACTGCGGCCTTTCCAGCTGCTCGGCGATTTTCCTGAGTTTAACGCTATGATCTGCAGGGAGCGGGCAGAGCAATTCATAGGGCCCACAAACATGCTTAAAGTCCAAGCGTATACTATAGGCACCAGGCGGCGCCTCTTTTGGTAGGGAAGTTTTGAAGATTGATAGAGCTAAGGTTTCAAATTTTTTTCGAAAATCTTCCCGCTTCGCCATCAGTTGGCGATTCTCACTGATATACTTTTCGCCCTCAAGGATATGCTCTCGCAAGATCTCGAGTTCGAAGCGAAGGGCTAAAACTTTCTCATCCAAATCAAACGCTGGAATCGCCGGAGAAAGCTCCTGACGAAGCTTTGCATACTCGCCATCTAGCATTGCCTGCCGAGCTTTGGCATCCTTAATTTTCTGTTCACTGAGCGCGACCAGGCCTTTGATATAGTCGACATCATTATAAGCTGTAAGCAAAGTACCGCTGACTTCACTCCGACAGAGTTCACGCATATCATGCCTAGCTTCTTCTCGGGCGATCACGGGACTGCCGAGACAAAGGGCTAGGAAGAGAATTCTCGGCAATAATTGCATAATTGCACCATTAAAAAAAATGGGGAGAGCATCCAAGATGCCACCCCCCATTATAGCATGAGCCGGTTCGTTAG
>JBGSRE010000806.1:0-9595 GCA_041737755.1 Oligoflexus sp. | reverse complement strand
AGATTGGCCGTCATGAAAGCCCCATTACTGTGACCACCAACCGCCACGCGCTGACGATCCACAACGCCTAGTTTATCCATAGCATCAATAGCTGCTTCGGCGTTGGATACGATCTGCTGCACGAAAGTGTTGTTGACGGTTTCCTTATCACCAACCAAAGGCATGGCGGCATTGGTGAGCACGGCGTAACCCTGGGTGACGAGCCATTCGATGCCAGTGGGCGAAGGCCGGCTATAACGCTTATCAGAGATCCGCACCTGGCCTGCGGAATCCTTCGATCGGAACTCTTCAGGATAGGCCCAAACAACCGCCGGCAATTTCCTTCCCGCAGTGTAATCAAAAGGCAGATAAAGTGTCCCGGACAAAGTCAGACCATCTTTTCTTTGATACAGCAAAGGCTGTTTTTTGGCTTTGGTCATCGCTGGCACATTGTCAACAAATTGAGTCACTGTCTCCCTTTGATCATTTTCCAGGTTCAAGAGTAAGAGGTTGGGGGGACTATCGGAGGACTGCCTTTGCAAAGCCAGGATGCTAGGCTTGCGATTCAGCATAAAGGCAAAATCTTCCACATAATCAGCATCGCCAGCCGATTGAAAGAGACGTTTGGTTTTCAAACTTTTGATATCGAAGGCATCCAGAAAGGGTTGTTCGCCTTTGGCGTTCCGCCCTTCACCGGCTAGAAATAACCGATCGCCATCCATCACCACGCGCTCCCGGCCATTAGCATCCGGAGCTTGAATAAAACGGCCAGGGTTGTGATAGACATCGGTCGTATCATAATCGAGTAAACGACTGGATTTTGCTTGCTTGAGGTCAACCCAATCCACCCGGCTGCGGTTGGTATCAGGATTCATATCGCGGACCAGAATCTGATCCGGCACGGGCAAAAAGCTCAGACTGACCGCGCGTTCTTCCACTTTGAAAAGTTCCTGGGCTTTATCTGTATAGGGAAAATCCCAGCTCATCAGGCGATCGCGATGCGATGCTTTTTGGCGAGGATCGCCATTGTCCAAGGCCTCCCACCAGAGCAGGCGAGCGGGATGATCCAATTGCCAGCGGATTTCGCGTGGACCTGTTCGCACTCCTTCGGGCGGAATGGATTCCGCCAATGGCATTGTCAGCAGCTGCTGCATCTTACCGTCGGCTAGATTAAGAATTTGAATATTGCGAGCGAAGAGACTCGCGGGCACAGCCAGGGAAAAGGGCTCGGCATAGACCTGCACCATAAGATGCTGGCCATTCGGTGCAAAGCTGAAGGATTGCATCGCTTGGGCTAGGCCCAGCTTTTTCGTTTTGAGTGAGCGAGCTTCAACTCGGACCAGCTGCACCTGGGCGACCTGCCGAAACAAAGCCAAGTCCGCTGCGGTTCGCAGGAGGTAAGGATAAGTCCGAGCCTGAACTTTAGTTCCCTCAGCCTCTTCAATCGTCGGGCCATCTCGATCCTTGGTTTTTAATGGCTCGTCAAATCGCTCGCGTGTGGCTACGACCAAGCTCTGACTATCACCAGCCCAAAGGATCGCGTCCTGCACGAAACTGTCATTGATAAAGAGTTTATTCAGCACGCGCGCCGATCCCGTCTCGACATCTACCAGCCAAAGCTCGACCCCTTGCGTGCCGTCCAGGCTCATGGCTAACCAACGGCCGTCAGGACTGAAACGAGTCTGCTCGACATGACGATCGCTCGGGACTTTTATGGTGATTTTCTTGCGATCGGCGATCCGAATGAAAGACGGATTGGACAAAATATTGCGACGTTTGCCTGCCCAGATCTTCGGATCAATTTCGGCTCCTGCCAGGCCCAAGGTCTGTGCGGCTAAAAAATCCAGCGGGACCACCGGAGCTCTTTCCAAATAGAGCATGGTGCGCGCTGTTGGATCCGGCTGGGACATAGGCCAAAGAGGTGCCTCGATCATATCACTCAAAGTTTGAGGCAGCTGAGGGGAAGGCTTCGGCGCGGCCAATAACGCCGAATTTTGAACCAAAAGCCAGACAAGACAGAGCCTTCGAAGCATATGGAATCCTTTGCTATTCAGTAAGGTGCGATGAGACTGCTCCGTTGGTAACGTCTTCCGGCAGATAGAGCAAGTCGAACTCGATTCCGATCGCGAATAATACTGATCTGTGTAAAAAGGGTTTTCGCTTGGACGACCCATCATGAGAGACGAGACAAAACTTTGCAGATTGGCATAACATCCGGAAATAATATTTTTTTGCGTCATAGCGAAAAGGATGGTCGCCCCTTTCTGCTTTGGACTTTGCCGGCTCCCATGAAAACACTCAGTTGGGCCTTGGCAGGGGGAGGCTTTGCCAAAACCCAGCAGCTCTGCTGGATTCAGGTAAGCCCTCAGGATCTCACTCCGGAAATCTGTCCTCGCAGCTTTCTGCAAGCAGCGATGATGGAATGCTCGGCTGCTCATGGGCTTGGCTTCATGACCAGCGCTCGACTGGAGCACTTCGCCCATGCCCTAGCTCAAGTTGGTGAGACCACGGCTATAGCTGTCGCCACTGTCGGTCGGGGCAATGCTTTGCGCGCGGGTGATCCTAGCTATCAAAGTCACCGCTGGGGTACGATCAATTGCGCCTGTCTTGTCGATGTCCCCTTAAGTGCCGAAGCCATGCTGGAAGCCATGGTCATCAGTGCCGAAGCCAAAACAGCAGCTATGATCGAAGCTGGAGTGCGAAGTGTGATGAGTGGATTACCGGCGACCGGAACTGGCACAGACTGCCACGCCATAGTCTGTCCTGATAATTCAGAAGAGCTAGTATATGCAGGCAAACATACGGATGTTGGCAGTGCCATTGGAGCCGCAGTTTTTGATGCCGTGTCGAGGGGCATTCAATCCTGGATTCAGCATCATCCGAGCCATCCCCTCATTCAGCCAATCCCGCGGCACATAGCTAGTCTCTGGCGCTTAAAGCGCCAGTGACTATCCTGAGGAGTGAAACGACGAAGGATCTCGCCGATAAGTGCCTGATTCCACGAGATCCTTCGCTTCGCTCTGGATAGTCTCTGGGCGAAATTTTCAATTTCGCCCAGAGACTAGCTCGCAACTCGCTCGGAGTTAAGGATGCTTGACAGGCTCCAAGCCTGAATGGAATAACCGAAGCCATCAAATGCAGCATAAGAGGAGTAGGTTGTTTTGCTGACCCCCATTCATCCAGCTTTTGCCATAACCCGCTCGGGTCGTTTGGATCTGATCAGTGGCGGAGCACGATCCGGCAAAAGTCGCTTTGCAGTAGACCTAGCCCTTCGCAGCGGCATGCGCCGACTCTTTGTCGCCACTGCCAACGCCTGGGACGATGAAATGCGGCAGCGGATTTCTCTCCACCAGGTCGAAAGACAGGATCATTTCCAAACGCTCGATGCTCCGACTGATCTCCATCTTCATTTGGCCCAAAAGGATCACTTTGATGTCATCCTGATCGATTGTCTGACGCTGTGGATTTCCAATCTGATGATGCAGGAGCGGAGCGACGCCAGCATTCGCAGCGAGATCGAGCTTGGTCTTCAAGCAGCAGTAAAAAAAGCCCCTCAGGTTATTCTCGTTAGCAATGAAGTGGGATTGGGCATTGTGCCCGATAATGCTTTGGCCAGGCGCTTTCGCGATTTGAATGGTCGTCTGCAACAGGATATTGGCGAGATCGCCGATGAAGTGCACCTAGCGGCTCTGGGTATCGTCCTGCCCCTGAAAAAACTTGCCCTGATGGCCCATGGTGCCGACCATGGATAGCATGGCGATCACCCTGCTCGCATGGCCCTTGGCTATGCTCCTGGATTATTTCTATGGCGAGTATCCCAATCGCTTTCATCCCGTAGTCTGGATGGGCCGCACCATCAGCTGGGGTGAAAAACTTTTTTTAGGCCGAGGCCGCACTTTGGAATTTCTAGGTGGCTGCTTGATGCTACTCATCATTCCTAGTTTCTTTGCCTTTTTTGCTTGGAAAAGCCTCGATGCGCTCTCAGGACATTTCTTTTTACAGCTGCTGCTTGCCACTTTTTGGTTAAAAGCCAGTTTCGCCTTAAACGCTCTGGGAGCAGCTGCGCAGGAAGTCCGCCGCCATCTCCTAAGCGGCGATATTCAGGGTGCGCGCCACGAATTGCGTTCGCTTTGCAGCCGCAATGCCGATCAGCTAAGCGAAGAAGAACTGACGGAAGCATCGATCAGTTCGTTGGCTGAAAATCTTTCCGACAGCGTGATCGCGCCTTGGTTTTTTGCCGCTCTCTTTGGTGTTCCCGGTGCGATTTTTTATCGAGCGGTCAATACCATGGATGCCATGATTGGCTATAAAAATCATTTCCGAGATCTCGGCTGCGCGGCGGCACGCAGCGATGATCTTTTGAATTTTATTCCCGCCCGGCTGACGACTCTGTTTTTACTCGGAGCGGCTGCTCTGCAAAGGCTTCGCATCGCTGCTGGCATTTATCCCAGTATCCACCAGGCGTGGATCATTACCTGGCGCGATCACAGCAAAACACCCAGTCCCAACGGCGGTTGGCCGATGGCAAGTATGGCCGGACTGCTCGGCATTGCTTTGCGCAAAGGGGATGTCTATACCCTCGGCATAAGGCGACAGCCAAGCGAGCTGCATCTGATGGGAGAAGCCTGGCGTCTGGCATCAACGGCCGCGTGGCTGGCATGGCCGATCTTTTTAATGATGGGGGCCATACGATGAGCTACGAAATGCTTCTTGCAAAATCCTGGCAGCATGGAGGGCTTACCCCAAGCGGCGAAGTCCCGGATGCTTCGGTCTTGGATTTAAGCGTCAATATCAATCCCTACGGACCCGATCCCGAGCTCTGCAATCACCTGCGATTCCAGGCTTTTGATCAGTATCCTGATCCCCAGCAAACGGCAGTTCGCCAAGGTCTAGCGGGACTGCATCAGACTGATCCCGCCGGTATCGTGATCGGCAATGGGACCAACGAACTTTTCTGGGCTGCAGCTCGAGCCTTCTTAAAGCCCGATGATCGATGGCTATCCATCGAACCCAATTATTCGGAATTTGCTCGTGCAGCCGCAGCCACAGGGGCTCGACAGATCGACCTCAGGGCACTTCCCGAAAACAATTTTCAATGGCAGATACCTGAGCTCGAACAGCTCATTGGCCAGCACCAGCCGCGTTGGATTATGAGCAGCAATCCATGCAGCCCTACCGGTTTTTTTCAAGATCCAGACCTTTGGCTGCAGCTTGCGGCGGCCTATCCGGATATTCTGTTCGGCTTAGATCATTCTTTTTTAAGTTTAAGTCGTCATTGGCAATCGGGGAATCGGCAATGGCCAGAGAATATCATCCGCTTTCAATCCCTGACCAAAGACTTTGCGATCGCCGGTTTACGCCTGGGCTATGCGCTGGGACATCCGTCATTGATCCAAGCGATGCAAGAACAGCTGCCGACTTGGTCGGTCAATAGCTTGGCTCAAGCTGCAGGCCTATGGATCACTCGTCATCATGATAGCCTCAACAGCAGCCGCAACCAAGTTTTGCAAGACCATGCGGCCATGGAACTTGAGCTGAGGAATCGAAACATTCATTACATTCCATCGTCGACTGTCTATAGCCTTTTTCAGCCAAGAGATGCCGAAGCTTTGCGCAAAAGTCTCTGGGACCGACAGCGCATTTTGGTGCGCAGCGGGGCATCCTATGGTTTGCCGGATTGGTTGCGGATCGCCGCTCGTCCGCCGTCTGTCATGCAATATTTTTGGAAAGCTCTGGATGAGGAGTCTTTATGCAAACATTAAGTCCGGTACTGATGGTTCAGGGCACTGGCTCGAACGTCGGCAAAAGCCTCATTACGACAGCCCTTTGTCGTTGGTTCAGCCAACGCGGCTATAAGGTCGCTCCTTTCAAAGCGCAAAACATGGCACTCAATGCTGGCGTTACCAAAGATGGCGGCGAAATTGGTCGAGCTCAACTGATCCAGGCCGAGGCCTGTGGTGTGGATGCTAGCGTTCATATGAACCCTCTGTTGCTCAAGCCAGAAGGGGATCGGCATTCGCAACTCGTCCTGCTCGGTAGGCCTGCCGGTCGCTATCATTTCGCCAGTTATCATGCGCAAAAACCCCGACTGCGGGAAATTATTTTAAGCAGTTTGGAGCAGCTGCGGCAGACTCATGACCTCGTTATCATCGAAGGTGCTGGCAGCCCGGCCGAAGTCAATCTCAAGGCCAATGACCTCGTGAATATGTTCGTCGCTAAAAGTGTCGGAGCTCCGGTGCTGCTGGTCGGTGATATTGATCGAGGCGGAGTCTTCGCTTCACTCATCGGCACAGTCGATCTCCTGGATCCAGATGAACGGCTGCTGGTGGCAGGATTTATCATCAATAAATTCCGAGGCGATCCGGCACTCTTTACCGACGGCATTCGTTTCATTGAAGAGCGCAGTGGCAAACCCGTTTTTGGTGTCTTGCCCTATGTTAAGGATCACGGTATCGCCGAAGAGGATTCTTTGGGTCTGGACTCGCGAACAGATCGCTTGCGACGGGATCCGAAGGGTATCGATATCGCTATCATTCGATTGCCGCGACTCTCCAACTATGATGAGTTCGCTCTGTTGGAAGCAGAACCGGATGTTCACGTTGCCTACATTACCGATCCGCGCGAAGCACGGGACGCCGACTTGCTTATTATTCCAGGATCCAAGGCCACCTTGAGTGATCTTGCCTGGCTCCAGGACCGAGGGTTTGATCAAGCACTCGAACAGCGACTGCTGGACCAAAAACCAATGCTGGCAATTTGCGGCGGTTATCAAATGATGGGTCTGACCATTGTCGATCCCGAAGGTGTAGAGGCCAGCGTCGGCGCCGCCAAAGGTCTTGGCCTCTTGCCCATTTGCACCCATTTCACTCGTGAAAAGGTGACCAGACAAAGACTTCTGCAGATAAAAAAGGCTCCTCATTGGTTGCCCGGAATGCAAGGGGCGGCCGTGCAAGGCTATGAAATTCATATGGGGCAGGTGAGCTTGCCTCTGGGCGAGGCGGCCATGCAGGATCCTGACGACCAGGCTGCGGAGGGCTGGCTCGACCCTTCCCATAGCCTCCTAGGAACCTTGATCCACGGACTCTTCGACAATACCGACTTCCGAATGGCCACGATCAATGAATTGCGATTGAGAAAAGATCTTCCTGCCCTGAGCGAAACACGCGTCCATAAGCAGGGCGCCGCCTTCGATCGCTTGGCTGAAATCCTTGATCAGAATTTAAATATGCCGGCCATCGTACAACTTCTTTCCTTGCCAAAAAGAATGGACCATCATGCAATTTCATATACCCAACATTGATCCAAACTTTGCTGTCACTTTGCAACAAGAGCTCGACAGCAAAACCAAGCCACGAGGCTCACTCGGACGAATAGAAGACTTGGCTTTGCAAATCGGCCTCGCGCAAAACACCTTACAGCCAGCCATCATTCAACCCAGCCTTTTGGTGTTTGCCGCGGATCATGGTGTGGCCACCTCTGGGGTCAGTCCTTTCCCTCAAAGTGTGACAGCAGCGATGGTTCGCAACTTCGCTCATGGCGGAGCAGCCATCAATGTTCTGACGCGGCAGCTTGGTTGGAATTTACATCTGATTAACGCCGGAACGCTTGAAGATTTGTCCTTGGAAACAGTCGATAGCCACCGTATAGGTCCCGGCACTCGAAATTTCGTCGAAGAAGCCGCCATGACTGATGCGGAGTTGATTCGCGCTCTCACCACCGGTGCTGATATTATTCGCCAGCTGATTGCCACGACTGGATGTAATACGCTGGCACTGGGAGAAATGGGCATCGGCAATTCTTCCTCCGCCGCCCTCTTGATCCATTGTCTTTGCGATGTTCCCCTTGCTGAAGCCATCAGCCGTGGCGCTGGGTGCGATGATCCACAATTGGAACACAAACAAAAAACACTGGAAAAAGCTTTGCAAAGGCATGGCCGCATCACCGCTCCCTTTGAAGCCATGCGGGTGTTTGGAGGTTTTGAATTGGCCATGATCACCGGCGCAGTGCTGGCGGCCGCCGAGCAACGCCTGCTGATTCTAGTCGATGGATTGATTGCCAGTGCTGCGATTCTGGTCGCTATCAAAGCCTATCCCGCAATTAAACCCTATTTGATCTTTGCGCATCGTTCTTCGGCTTTGGGTCACAATGCACTGCTCAAGCATCTCAAGGCCGAACCGCTGCTGGATCTTGGTATGCGACTCGGTGAAGGAACCGGCGCTGCCCTGGCACTGCCTCTGGTGCAATCGGCTGCGGCCATTCTTGCTGAAATGGCCACCTTTGCCAGTGCTGAAGTGGAAGGTCGCGTCGAAACATGAGCTTTCTCCTGTCATTCCTGGCAGCCATTGTCACTTTCACCCGCATTCCTGTGCCTTGGCAACTGTCAGCCCGTGACTTTGAAAAAGCTAGTCTGCAATTACCTTTTCTGGGTTGTCTCATCGGAGGACTGCAGATCCTTGTGCTCGCCCTTTTAGAAAAATTTCTGGTCGCAGATCTAGCACTTTTTCTGACGATGCTCTTGCCTATTCTGCTGTCGGGCGGCATGCATGAAGATGGTCTCGCTGATTTCGCGGATGGTATGCTGGGCGGTCAGAGTATCGAACAGCGACTTGAAATCATGAAGGATCCTCGGGTGGGAAGCTATGGGGTGCTGGCGCTTTTGATCATTTTGCCCGGTAGCTATTTGGCTCTGCGCGGGATTCAGCCAGACCTTCGCCCTCAAGCCCTGCTGCTGGCAACGACCCTCAGTCGAAGCCTTTGCGTGATGCTCTTGGCAGCTTTGCCCTACAAAAATCATCTGGGCAGTCGGTCCCACAGTTTTTTACCCTCTGCCTTTCACGGCTGGAGCAGAGTCTTTCCTCATTGGCCTTTGGTTCCCCTCGTCCTTTACCTGCAAGACGGACCCGCTATCCTCAGTTTTGCTTTGCTTTTGCTAGTCATTTTTTACGGGATGAAACGCTATCTGCAGAAGAAATTGGCAGGTCTGACAGGCGACTGTCTGGGGGCTTCGATAAAGCTGACTGAGTTCGGCTTGCTCTTGCTGGGAAGCATCATTTGGGCGGCAAGCTCTTAAGGGAATCCCTGCTGATGAGACAGGGATTTCGCCAAAGGAATTAATAGACGAGCACTTCTGGAATCGCCGCTTCGAACATCGTGCCTTGCAAGGTATAGCCATCAAAGCCTAGCAATTGCCGCTCCCAACTGTGCACACCGCGACGCCGGGCGGAATTGGTGTCGGCATAAACTTTCAGTTGACCATCCAAAGCTTGCAGATCGTAAAGGCCCTGAATCGATCCTGTGAGCATGGCTGCATTCTGCCGAATGACCAGTTGCGTGGAAGCACCGAGCTGCATATCACCTCGAGCAAACAGCAAGGCTCCTTCAGCGCCGACGTGGGCCATCCAAAGGTTAATATCAGCAAAAACATAGCCTGAAGTATCCAAGCGTGGCGTCATTTCAGCCTGCAATTGCGCCAGCTCCGCCGACGCTTGAAAATCAACTCCCGCCGATCCACGAACGCCGGCAGAAATCTTCACACCGATGGGACCTAACTGCACACTATAAGGAAATTCCATATCCAAAGCAATAAAAAACCTCTGCTTTCTTAAAGGAAACCAAG
>JBGSRE010000749.1:0-2156 GCA_041737755.1 Oligoflexus sp. | reverse complement strand
ATAGTCGCTGGCGCGAAATTGAAAATTTCGCGCCAGCGACTATCCTGAGCGAAGCGAAGGATCTCGTGGAATCAGGTACTTATCGGCGAGATCCTTCGTCGTTTCACTCCTCAGGATAGTCTCTGGCGCTTTAGGCGCCAGAGACTAAATATCACCCATTACCGACTGATTACAGCTTAAATCGAGTAGCAATCGCATTGAATCCCCAATTCATGGTCCAATCAAAACGGTTGGCCGAGCGGTAGTTCTCTTGAACCATAATCTCCACGCTCTTTGGCAAGTTTTGTCCATAATTGGTAAAAAATCGGGGCGCCAGATACCAGAAAGGAATTTCATAATTTGGAGCCGGATTTTGCATGGCAGGAAACTCAGCGGGAGGAGCCGAACTCAGATTATTTCCAGCGGCATAATTTAAAGCTGCAGCCAGACGGTTCACGGCTTGCTGACCCTGCGCGGCTGTTGAAAGTCGCAAACCCTTGTTTTGGCTTAGTTCCACAGCCTGTAGCGCGGCTGCCATGAAAAATTGTGGATGATACTTATCTCGACCGGAATCCTCAGCAATTACGCCTTTATCATTGATGGCCCCCACCAGCAGCTCCTTCATGCTCTGCAAGCGACTCGCCAAACGAGTCTGATTTCCAGTCAGACTATCGATGCGCATCAGAGTTTCTATCTGTGAGGCTTTGCGATTGGAACGACCCGCTGGATAGACACCAAGTTCGAAGTATCGACTCGAAAGGTTCTGCGCCCATTGGGCAAACGTCTGCTGATCCGCAGCAGTCCAGAGGCCTTGCGCGCCCGATTGAGAATCGGCGCTGCGCTGCTTCAGAATATCAGCGGCTCGCACCATATTGCCCATAAACCAGATCAATTCGAGAGACAGGTTTCCATAGTTGGCCGTATCAGCCGCATCACCAAAATTGCTGCCAAAGCTAACGAATTGCAGCAAATGCCCTCGGAGTTCCCGGCCAAGCCGAGCTTGTTCGGCAAAGCTTTCCGTATGCAGAAGGAATGCCCGAGCAATCGCACTATGGCCCCAACTCATCAAAAGCGCATGCGCAACTTCCGCTCTCGCCTTTTCGTCTTCTGGTTTTGGAAAGCCTCTGGAAACGGCAGTTTGAATCGCTTCTAAAGATGGTGTCGCTGCTCTATTAAAGTTCCGCAGGGCAGAAAGCTCAAGCTCGTAGGAATTGGACGGCAAATTTTGCTTGCCTTGGCTATTGGCATTATTTCCTGCAGGACTGCGTTTCACACGACAGCTTTGCTCATTTTCCCAGCCCCAGCCGTCACCATCGGGGTCGGAGGCTGAGCTTTCGCAAGCGACTGCTACGCGACAGCTTTTATTGTACTCCCAGCCCCAGCCATCACCATCAGGATCGACGGCAGCGCTCGAGCAGAACGGATATTGATCGGCAGCCAACTGCGAACTTGTATCAGGACGACAAGCTGCAAGAAGAGGAAACATTGCCAAGAAAAAAATCATGGTTTTGCTATTCATCATGGTGACCTCTTTCAAATCAGTTCCACAGGAGGAGCAGAATGGAAAACACTAGCCGACGATTCCGATACTACAACCCATCCGCCAGACTCATTTGCCCGTTATCGCCCTCAATGCAAAACCAAAACCTTTTCTTTTTCATCTTTAAGATCCCGCTAAGCAGCGACAAAGATTCATAATTTGAAGATGTTCAGCATGAGCCTACCTGACCATAAAGATTTCTTGGCTTAAACTGTCTTACTTTTAGTCATAAAGGATCGATTCGATCCGCTAGGATTTCGCAATTTTAACTCAACAGCTCACCAAAAAAAATCACCCTCGCCGCATGGGCAAGGTATGACTGGGATTAGCTTTCTAAACGAGGATCAAGGGGGCATCGGTAAATTGATAACTTTCAGGAGTGTTTCGAAAGAGGCGAACTTTACTGCCGTCTTTGGCATTTTTAAGAATGATGAAATCGGTGCCTGCCGACATCACCGTAAATGCTTCTTGCTCTCGATAAATAAAAGTCCCAGGTTGAAAACTCGTTACCCAAGATTTATAAGCACCCAAATTCTGACTCATCATGCAGCTCCTTTTTTCTTCCGGTATTAACTGGCTCGTCACCTGCCAGTACTTTACTAGCTCAAGCTTACCTGACAATCCAAGAAATTGACCC
>JBGSRE010000017.1:0-2339 GCA_041737755.1 Oligoflexus sp. | reverse complement strand
GCCTTTGCAGAAACTTTTGGATACGAGACAAAATTTGAACGGGAACAGCTTCAGCTGCCAAAAACGCATTACAATGATGCCTTCGTCATAGCTGGCGGCAGATGTCAAAAGCGAGCCAGTATTCATTTCATTACGCAAAAGCGTAAGAATAATCGCGCGATTCAAATGAACCGAAAAGGCCAGGCACCGGCCATAAGGAAGCAAAGATACAAAATTCAGCCCAAGGACATCATCCAATGGCAATGGAAAAAGTATTTTGCTGGAGGCATGCAAAACAAAGGGGCGTATCTCATGTTTTGGAGTAATCGAAAGGAAAAGTATGTTAAACCGATCGCGCAGATCAAAATTATTTTCCATCAGCGAAGCTATGTTCACGAAGCGATTTAAGGCAAAAACATCTCCGATATGGGAGATAACAGCAGCCCTTATATCTCCACCCAAACCCGTTTATTTCCTCGCCGGCTCGGAACGGGTTATGGATGGAGTATTACGGTCTAGCCTGGTAAACTCAGCAAAACTCGTTTTTAATCACGTTTTGTAAGTGGTTCGTGCTTAAATGGAGCTCGATTCACTTTTAAAAAGTAGGTCTCTATGCCAAGACTCAAGACTCGTATTCTTATGGGCATTAGCCAAACTCTTTGCTATGCCTTGCATTGCAGCTATCGATATAAAGTCTTAAACCCTCAATACCGACAGCAAGCTGAAGGCTTGCATCCCAAGGCGAGCTTTGTCATTGCATCGTGGCACCAGAACTGCTTTGCCGGAATTTTATCTCATGCGGGCCAGAATCTGGCCTTACTGGTAAGCCGATCGTTCGATGGAAACTTGATTAGCGCGGTAGCCCATCGCCTTGGTCTCGAAACCATACGTGGAAGTTCGCGCAAAGGTGGGCAGGACGCCCTTACTGAACTGATTCAGAGGGTTTCAGTGGGACAGCGAGCAGCCTTCACAGTAGATGGACCAAAAGGTCCTATTTACGAAGTAAAACGTGGGATTTTTCAGCTCTCTGCAAGCACCAGTGCACCAATCCTTCCTTTACTGGCCATCGCTGATCGCTACTGGACCATAAAAAAAAGTTGGGATCGGTTCAGAATTCCGAAACCCTTCGCACGAGTTAGTGTCATCTACGGAAAACCTTTCATAGTGAGTCAATTAGAATGCGATACCCAACTTGAAGCACTATCGCAGAGACTCAAGCAGGAGCTTCACGTTTTAGAACGTGGCTTTCCTCAGCCTCAGGCTGGAGTGATGAAGAATTCTTCAAGGAATTTGGAAAAGCAGTCAATCACCCCACCCAACCCTGAAGGGTATGGGTAGGGCTTGGAAAGGAGGAAGCAAATTTCCAAGCTCTTGATTGATTAGTCTCAGTCCTGGCGGCAGGGCTACGTTACTGCTGAATGTCATAGGCACCTTGGGATACTTCTCTAGTCCCAGGCTCTGCGAGAGACGGCTAAACAGTCCTGATGGGTAGGGACAGTGCTTTCTCTAAAAACCACCTGTTAACATTGACGAAGAGAATCCCCGGTCGCAAGACCGCCTTATAGGCCTCTTAACCGGGGTGAAAGAAGAAGATGGTTTATGTCTTATCAAAATCCGGAAAACAGCTTATGCCCACCGAAAGGCATGGATGGGTTAGGCGAAGCATTCGTAAAGGACGCGCTAGGGTTGTTATGCGCTTTCCATTCACAATCCAGCTAAACTATGACACAGGTCAAGCACTCCAACCTCTGATTTTGGGTCAGGATACTGGTTTTGGTACAGTGGGCATCAGCATCGTGTCCGAAAGCAAGGAAGTTTTTGCGGCTGAATACAAAATCCGAACTGATGTTTCAGACAAGGTGAGTGAAAGACGGTCGTACCGCAGGACGAGGCGCGGTAACAAGACTAGGTATAGGGCTGCAAGGTTTGACAATCGAAGGGGCAAATCGCTGCAGCCTTCCATTAAACAAAAAGTCGAGACTCACGAGCAGATAATCAGGAATCTGCAAAAGATCTTGCCCATTTCGAAGGTTATTATTGAAGCCAACAACTTTGATATAGCCAAAATCAATAATCCTGATATCTCTGGCAAAGCTTATCAAAATGGTCCCCAAAAAGGCTTCCATAACGTCAAGCAATACATCCTCGCCAGAGATGGCTATACATGCCAAGCTGGCAAAAAAGGCTGTGTGGAGAGACTGCACGTCCATCACCTCGTCTTCAAGAGTCAAGGTGGCAGCGACGCACCCTCAAATCTTCTGACGCTTTGCGAAAAACATCATGCCGATCTTCATGCCGGCAAGCTTCAAGTTACTATCAAAAAGCATAAGACCCTCAAAACCGCCACTATGATGAATATC
>JBGSRE010000737.1:0-2714 GCA_041737755.1 Oligoflexus sp. | reverse complement strand
CCACTCCGATAGCTGCTATCCCAACAGTTGGCCTTACCTTGGAAGCTTGGTCTTATCTTTGCAATCAAACTAATGAGTGAAGGCAACTTGAAGGAAAAGGACAAATAAGATGAATCTTTTAAAAAGTACGGAAGGTGCCGTAGCGGCACCGCTGCTGTTATGGGTTTTGGGTGTTCCTGGTATTTTGGTTATTCTATTATGGTTTTTTTTCTTCCGTGGGTAAAGGTATGGCTAAGTCCGCAGCCTTTTGATCACACAAAACTTGTGACCATCGATGGGATTTGGTCGCTGGTTGACTCGACTAACTGGGACCAAAGGTCATTGCGTCTGAATTTTGAGCAGGTAAACAAAAGGCCGTTAAGCCCACGCTTGCGGGACGGCCTAGCTATACTTTTGGCTCCTTATCTCTCGATCAAAGGCAGACCCTAGAGTCTTTGCCAATTGCCTCGGCTATCGCGGGTAAATCTAAGCTGACCGATGATGTCGGTGCCATCCAGCAAAACAGCACTGAGCTCCTTTGGTAAAGCCCCATTAGGCAGTTCCACGCGGATCACATCTTCGGCGCCCAGTCTTTCAACGGTCAGTGGGTCGATGACGGTTGGCAGGAGCGTTTGCCTTTGGCTGTCACTTAACACGATATTGTAAAGAGCTTGGCCATTTGGGTCTGTCTCTACTTGAATATTAAGGCTGACTTTAAACCATCCAGTCTGCAGATTAGCGGCGCGCACCCGCTGCCGGTCGGAGTCCACTCGATCGATGTTTTGCCAGTTATCCGCCCCAAACACACTCAGTCGGTCATCTTCAGGGCTACAAAAGCCAAGAGTCCGAAGAAAATAACCATAGGTTGGGATGCTCGAACAGCGGCTGCGGGCAAACGCTCGGATGCCGGCATCTCCGGCATATTCTAAGCGAAACTCTTCAAAGGGGATGGTGAAATTCAGGGCTTGGGCTTCGAACCCAACACAGGACGCTGGTGGTCTATCATGGCAATATTTTGATTGCAACCTAGCTCAACCCTGCTCAATGGCTGCCATTTTGCATGTAAAAAAGCATTTGATACTGGAACAGCCTTGTGTCCGACATCTGGGGGAATTATGCAAAAAAAGTTTGACGTGATAATTATTGGCGCTGGTACTGCAGGTCTGGCAGCTGTCAAAGAAGTAAAACGCCATACAAACAGTTTTCTGCTGATTGATCATGGACCTCTGGGCACAACCTGCGCTCGTGTGGGCTGTATGCCTTCCAAAGCTCTGATTGAAATGGCCCACGATGTCCATCGCTTTCATATCTTGCAAAAAAGCGAAATCCTAACAAAAGGCAGCCAAATCGATTTAAGTACAGTTTTCAATAGAGTAAGGCAGTTCCGTGATTCTTTTGTACGCCATGTTGTTGGTGAAATTGAATCATGGGGTGATAAATTCCTGCAGGGTCATGCTCGATTTACAGGACCTAACACACTGTGTATCGATGATAAACACCAAGTCGAAGCCAAAAGCATCATCATTGCCACAGGCAGCCAGCCTCTACTTCCAAGCGGATGGCCTCACCATCATGGCATTCTGACCTCGGATAACTTTTTCGATTTGGAACAAATTCCACAGAAATGGGCCGTCGTCGGTTTGGGACCCATTGGGCTTGAAATCGGTCAGGCCTTGGCATTTCTGGGTCTCGAAGTTCATGGTTACGACCAAAGCCAGTCCATCGGTGGCTTGGCCGATACTCCGTTGAATGATATCGCTCGTGAAATCATGCAAAAAGATATGACTCTGAATTTCGGGAATTCAGCAGAAGTCGAGAACATTGCCGGAAAGTTACAGCTCAAATTCGGCAAGCATTCGCAAAACTTTGAAGCGATTCTTGTAGCCGTTGGTCGCAAACCAAATCTGGCCAATCTTGATTTGAAAAAAACAGGCTGTGCTTTCGACAAGGATGGTCTGCTCCTTTTCGACGAAAAAAGCATGTCATTGCCAAATATGCCTATCTACCTAGCCGGCGATGTTGATAAAAAGCAAATGATACTGCACGAAGCTGCGGATGATGGTCGCATTGCAGGGTACAATGCCTGCCATGATACAGGTCGGGAATTCGAGCGGCGCACGCCTCTAGCCATAGTCTTTACTCATCCAGGCCTAGCAACTGTTGGTCAGCGCAGTTTGGATCATGCAGAAACTATTACAGGCAAGGAGTCCTTCGAGGATCAGGGACGGGCGAAGCTGATGCAGAGCAATCAGGGAGAGGTGCATGTCCATATTGATTCCTCTTCAGGACGATTGATTGGGGCCGATTTAGTGGCTCCTGCTGCGGAGCATCTGGCCCATCTTTTAGCCTTTTCGGTTCAGAGTCAGCTGACAGTCGACGATATGCTACGACTGCCCTTCTATCACCCGACACTGGAGGAAGGTCTGCGCACGGCACTTCGTGATGCAGCACGCCAAATGCCCAGCCACCAACAGCGCACGAGCCGAAAAACTTTGGATCAGGAAGCATTGCCGCATGGCCTATAAGAAGAAGTAATAGGCTATACCGACATTGAGCACCTTCAAAGCTGCGAAAGTTAATATATTTGGCAAATATGTTAGCTAAAAAGTCTCAGGATTTTGATTCGAAGATCAGTGAGTCCTGTCCATATGTTCTGTAGGCCGTCACTCGTCTTCACCATTAAACAGGAGATGCTGTGCTAGGGATTTATGCGGCCAGCTTAGAGTCTGTGACCA
>JBGSRE010000690.1:0-5944 GCA_041737755.1 Oligoflexus sp. | reverse complement strand
GTAGGGTCCGTGGCATTTTCCGCAAGAATTGCCTTCGGCCCTGACTTGGAGCGTCGTGCATCAACTGGAAAAAGTTGAGGCTGATTCCCGGCAGACTTTGCCGCCACTCCCGCTCCATAAGTCCCGTGCTAGCGATTATCCCAAACAGCATGATATCACATCGATTGCGGCTCTGTTGCGGCTACCAAGTGTCATGATATCATCAGGCAATTTCTGAAGGGAGATCGCCCATGCTTTTTGATACCAAAGGACACTGTTTTGAGCGGGACCATAGGCCCATCAAGCAATCTACACTTCTTCCTGCATTTCTAAGGATTATTTGAAGAAGTTCGTGAAGGAACCTGGAGCGGATTCCAGGTCTGCAAGATCGAAATAGATCCGCTGCCCACTCCGAAGAGAAAAGTTGGCCAGTTGGCAGTATGATCTGGGCGATAGACTAAAGGCGCCGCAAGCATGCCTTCGCGAAGTCCTGGAGCGGCTTCCAGCCTCTTATAAAGCGAATAGCGTGGACCCCGATTGCCGGTGAGTGCCTGAAGAGCCGAAAATAACGCGTGGTGAACCACCACTTGCAAATCGGCAGCACCTGCCTGTGCCCCTTCCGCAAAATACTCTCGATCGACAGTCGGAACTTGAATACCATAGGGCAGCTGTTTGTAGCTGCCAAGGTAATCGATGAAAACCGAGCCGACAAGATTCTCATCGACGGGATCAACCAGTTCAAAGGCTCGCCATTTGGCAATGCCCATCAGCTGAACTCGTTTCACACCATAGAATGCTAATACTTTGCTGATATGACGAACATTCTTAAAGTGATCAGCAATGAGAATCGCATCGACATCCACGAGCGGTGGCAAGACCAGGCCTTTGGCATTAAAGGGCACCCTGAGCTGTGCGGCGTTTTCCTTGGCTTTGGTCATCATTTCCAGCAGTTCTTCTTTGCGACTTTCATCATCAATGTGAAAGAGCTTGCGGATGATGGCATCGATCGAAGAAAAATCAGCCGGATTGTAGACCAAGGGCTCTGAAACCTGGAGTTGAATTTGGCGAGCTTGGGTCAGAAAGGAAGCGACAAAGCCTTCATCAGCCGCAAACTGTGGTTGAAGAATCGCCACTCTACGGAGATTTCGACTCACAGCAAAGCGGCCTAAGGCCGAAGCCAGCAGCCTATGATCCGGTTTCATATAGAAGTTGTATTTGGAGGCTTGACCCTCGGGTTTTCTATTCAGGATAACCGCTGGTAAACGCAGTCGATCTGTCCATTGGGCCAGCAGAGGCGCTTCATTATGCATGAGGCCACCGATTACAATGGATATGTTTTGGGTCCACACCATTTGCGCCAGTTGCTTTTCCATTTTCTCGCGATTGCCATCGGTATCTCGCCAGATAATGAGTCGCTCCGGGCTCAGACCTTTGCTTTTCATCCAATCATGAACACTTCGCAAAATTTCCTGGCCGACGCTTTTGGGCAGTTTGGAAAAAGGCAAAAGTAGGGCAACTTTTCCAGCGTGCGAAGCCAGGGCTTTTTCAATTTGGTCCATAGTCCCGGATTGAGCACAATCACCAATGTGCATGCTCAAAAGGGGGACGAGGGGAGAATTGGCTGGCAGCGTGACAGTTGGTGGCAGTCGGCGGTGTAGGTCCTGATAAGCTACCACTGTTTTTTGAAAAAGCTTGGTGCATAGCTCATTATCATCGGTCACAGAGCTCTGCTCCGACGCATTGTTTTGTGCGGCTAGAGGCGTGCCCAAGAGCGTGGCGATAATGAGTAAAAGTCGACCGATCATGAATTAGCGATCCAAAAAATCGCGGAAATTGCCGGTCTCTCGAACGATCGAGAGCGCTGATTCCGTCCGCGTGGGTTCCCGTCCTTCAATAAAACTCATCTCGACGCCTGCTGAATCCAGGAAGCCAAACAGCGGATTCACCTTGAGAATTTTGATTCCTTCCGGCATTGGAAAATCATCCGATGGATAGCGAGCTCGGGCTTTTTGAATCATTTTAACCCAAATGGGCAAAGCTAGAGTATTGCCTGAAACACTGCCACTAAAGGCAAGATTATTGTCCGTGCCGACCCAGACCACAGCGGTGAGATTGGCTGTGACCCCGCAAAACCAATTGTCCTTCGCTTCATCCGTTGTTCCCGTTTTTCCCGCCGCATAGCTGTGCATTTCTGCAAATTGGCTGGCTGTTCCGTAACGAAACACGGCGCGCATGGCGTCGGTCAGCATATAGTTTATCTGTTCCGGCAAAACCTGCTTTTCTTTTTTCGGTGGCGCTGGAGCTTCATAGAGCACTTGCTCTTCTCGATCGGTAATGCGCAGTATCATGCGAGGCTCGACGGCCACTCCATTATTGCCGATAGTTCCATAAAGAGCCGCCATATCCATAGGGGTAACTTCAGAGCCGCCAAGCAGCGTGCCGGCTTGGCTTTTGAGTTCGGTCCGTACCCCCATTTTCTTGGCTAATTCGATGACGCGTTTGATACCAAACTTATAGCCAATTTCCACTGCGGGCGAATTGATAGATCGATAGAAGGCATTGTAAAGAGTGGCTTCGGAAAGATATTCTCCGGAGTAATTGCGAGGCCGATAGTCCTGAATCACGACCGGCCCGACATAGAACATATCGGACCATTTCATGCCGGACTGCAAAGCGAGAGCATAGACGACAGGTTTGAAAGATGATCCTGGTGCCCGTTTGGCTTTTAGCGCTCGATTGAACTGGGAGCGACTGTAGTCACGACCTCCGATCATAGCCAGGACATCACCATTGCGGTGATCAAGAATGATCGCAGCCGTTTCGACGATCTTGGGAGTACCCGCCGCAACACTCACTAGCTTTCGAGCTGCACCATTGTAAATATCTTGGGAAGTCTCGATAACTTTATTCACTTCTTCCTGAAGCTTAACATCGAGGCTGGTATAGATACGCAGACCGCGGCCTTTGACGTCACCTGTCAGTAGTTTTTCTGTTTGCTCTTGGACAGCATCAATGAAATGGGGAGCAAAGGTGACATTCAATTGATTCTGGGTTTTGAATACCAGAGGTTTTTTCCTGGCTTCTTTGTAGGCGGCCGCCGTGAAAAAGCCGCTATTGTTCATGGCCGCGAGCACCTGCCTCTGGCGACGTTTGGCTTGTTCGGGAGCCCGATGGGGGTTGTAGCGACTGGGTGACTGAAAGAGTCCTGCAATTAAGGCGAGTTCATGAACATCGAGCTGATCCAACGGTCGTCCAAAATGTCTTTCTGCTGCGGCTCCCACTCCATATGCACCCTGGCCTAGGAACAGTGCATTGAGATATATTTCAAGGATTTTTTCTTTGCTGAGATGACGTTCCAGTTGGATGGCCAGGATCGCTTCTTTAATTTTGCGTTCGAAGGTTTTTTCTGGTGTCAGCAAAAAGTTTCGAACGACCTGTTGGGTGATCGTTGATCCACCCTGCGTGAAACTGCCACTGCGAAGCGAGGCAAAAAGCGCTCGCAGAATACCCCGAAAGTCGATCCCATAATGCTCGAAAAAATGCCGGTCTTCAACGGCCAGGACGGCTTGAATCAACTTTTTAGGAATCTTTTCGAAGGGAATGAAGACGTGATAGTCACTGAAGAATTCACCGATCTTTTGGCCTTCTCGATCAAACACAAGGGTGTTGTCGGAGTGCTGGTAATCAATAATGACCAAGAGGCGCGATTCGTCCAAGTGGAGCACCCCGGCTTGATTCAACCAGAGGCCCATCCAACCCAAAGTGCAGATGAAGATAAGTCCCAGCGAGCCCAGAATCAGGATCAGACGCTTCTGTCTCAAGCCGCTATGCAGGCTGATCCCGGAGGGTAAAGGCAGACGCAGGAATGGTCTGCCGCTGATCCTGGCTACCCAGTTTTTCAGCCGAGGCCACAGCCTCTGATTTCTTACATGCAGTAAGTTTTTCGGATCTTTTGGATTCTTCATTTATTTTTCTGAGTTAGGGCATGGAATTCCATTCGTTTGCTACCTAAGGTAGAGACTAGGCAACAATCCTTCCACTCACTTGACTTAAGACCAAAGAACTTTCCACGACTTACTGAATATTTCAAATAAACCTTAAACTTTGGGACACATGGCCGATATCTTTATAAAGCAGGCGAACACGCTTACCTTCGAGGATACATTGTGAAGCAACCTGGTAAAAAAACGATGAAAGTACTCGTCATCGAACCGGCGATGAGCTCACCGAGTCGTTTATGGTCCATTTTCGCTGATCCTCGTCATTATAATAACCCAGAATCACTTTACCGCATAGATCATGTCGTCAGCGCTACCAGCGGTGATCAGGCGATGGAAGTCTTCCATAAATTGCATCCAGATTTAGTCGTGATCGATCTGGATCATGCGGGCGAAGTTGGTCTGCAGTTCTGCAAGCAAACGCGTTCCCTGGAAAAGGATAGGCACACGGGGTTTGTGTTTTTTTCCGGGCGAGTTCTCACCGAAGATGGGATGATTGAGCAGGTGCTTGAGCACGGTGGAGATGACTTTATCGATGGCAAAGCTTCCGAGCGGGAATTTGTCGCGAGAGTCAATTCGGTTTTCCGCTTCAAAGTTATGACGGACCGTTTGCGCTCGGTGAATCATCGATTAAAGATGCTCAGCTTGACTGATGAGTTGACTGGTTTGAGCAATATGCGAGCCTTTAATATTGATTATCAGAAGCTTATCAAAGGCTGCCGAAAAGGGCAGAATGGTTTAGGCCTCATTATGCTCGACCTCGATCATTTCAAAACTATCAATGATACAGCCAATCACCTCGTAGGAAGTTTTGTGATTGGCGAAGTGGGACGATTGATCGCCCATTCAGGAGTTCTTGGCAAACACGCTGTGGCGGCTCGCTATGGTGGGGATGAATACATCGTCTGTGTGCCGTCGGATTCTGTCTCGGTGGTCTGGGATATTGCCGAGCGAATTCAGGATTTGGTGATGCGCAGTGTCTTCAAGAAAGAGCAATATACCGTAAAGCTGACTGGTAGTTTCGGAGTTTGCTGGGTCGACCCAGGCTTTGAAGGCAAGTCGGATGATTTGATCAAAGGTGCTGACGTCATGCTCTACCGTAGCAAACGCCACGGCAGGAACATGGTCAGCGGCATGATATTAAGGTATCCGGTTGATTTTAATCATATTGGTCGGCCGCATTTGGTTGATCGGGATTCCTGCCGTGATAACCACAATGTCTCCCGAATCCACAATGCCTAAATCTTTCAGCACCATCGGCAAATTCTGCAGCAGCGTATCGGTATTGTAGAACGCTGTATTGGGAATGCCGTGGACTCCCCAAACCAGTGACAAGCGTCTGGCCACATCGGCTCTTGGGCTGATGGCGATGATCGGTGTGCTGGGTCGCCATTTGGAAATCGATTTCGCGATCGAACCCGTTAACGAAAGACATACTATGGCTTTCGCTTTCAAGGTATCGGCCGCTTCGCAAGCAGAAATAGCGATCGATTCATTGACTTCCCAGGGACCTTGTTCGGCATGCAAGGCATCGCCCATATTGAAGCGCGAAGGCCGCTTAAAGGTCCAACTTTCCACCTGCTCAATGATGGAAGCCATACGGCGAACGCATTCGACTGGATAACGGCCGCTCGCGACTTCACCCGAAAGCATCAAACAATCTGCACCGTCGAGCACGCCATTGGCCACATCGGCGACTTCAGCAAGGCTGGCTCTCGGGTTGGTAATCATCGATTCGAGCATCTGCGTGGCGATGATCACGGGCTTGCCAGCGCGGGCAGCGGCTGCAATGATTTTCTTTTGCAGGTTGGGCACCCGCTCCACATTCGCTTCCACCCCAAGATCACCGCGAGCCACCATCAAAGCATCAGCGGCCTTAGCGATCTCATCGATCAGGTCCATAGCCGGGAGCTTCTCGATTTTGGCGACCACCGGCACATCAGAACCCAAGGCTTTGATCATGGCCT
>JBGSRE010000683.1:0-1756 GCA_041737755.1 Oligoflexus sp. | reverse complement strand
CACTGCGCCTGACTTCCGATCAAGGCCTTCATAAACTCCTGCCTGTTTAGACGCCTTCTGCCACTTCGTGTCCATATCCAGCAGATTGACAAAAAAATCATTCGTCAATTTTCCAGCATTCTTGGTCAGAACACCGTGTTTGGACTGTCCTTCATTGGCATTGAGCACGCGTAAACCACCCAGCAGAACGGTCATCTCAGGCAGAGTAAGAGTCAGCATATTGGCCCGATCCACCAGGGCTTCGGCAGGTGACAGGTTGCCGCCTTCGGCATAATAATTCCGAAAGCCATCGGCTTTTGGCTCTAAAAAGCTGAATGAGTTCACATCTGTCTGTTCCTGGCTTGCATCCATGCGACCTGGCTGAAAGCTGAATTTCACAGATGACCCGGCGGCCTCTGCGGCCTGCTCGACGGCAGCAGTGCCACCCAAGACGATCAAGTCGGCGATCGATACTTTTTTTCCGCCCGACTGAGCTTTATTGAAATCCTTTTGAATGCCTTCCAGACGACCGATGACCTTTGCCAGTTCTTTTGGATTATTAACCGCCCAATCTTTTTGGGGAGCAAGACGCAAGCGTCCACCATTTGCTCCTCCTCGTAGATCAGTGCCTCGGAATGAAGCCGCTGCACTCCATGCGGCTCGAATCAACTCAGCCCCACTCAGTCCAGAATTCAAAATTTTCTTTTTAAGATTGCTACTGTCGCTGTCCGTGATCAACTCATGATCGACAGTCGGAATGGGATCTTGCCAAACAAGCTCCTCCTGGGGAGCCTCACTCCCGATGTAGCGCACGCGCGGACCCATATCGCGATGAGTGAGCTTGAACCAGGCTTTGGCAAAAGCCAGTTCAAATTCCTTCGGATCGTCCTTGAAACGCCTGGCGATTGTTTGGTACGCAGGATCCTCTTTGAGAGCAAGGTCGGTCGTAAACATGATGGGAGCGTGTCTTTTGGTCTTGTCATGAGCATCGGGAACGAGGTTCGACGCTGCACCGTCTTTTGGAATCCATTGCGTAGCCCCCGCTGGGCTCTTGGTCTTCACCCATTCAAAACCAAAGAGGTTGTCCAGATACTGGGTGGTCCAAAGCGTGGGATTAGCCGTCCAAGCACCTTCCAGCCCACTGGTCGTCGTGTCGGCGCCATGGCCTTTGCCGCATTTGTTCCTCCAACCAAAGCCCTGTTCTTCCAGGCCTGCAGCAGCAGGTTCAGGGCCAATACATTTTTCCGGACTGACCTTGCCATGGGCTTTGCCAAAACTATGCCCGCCGGCTATCAGCGCCACGGTTTCTTCATCATTCATCGCCATGCGGCCAAATGTATCGCGGATATCCTTGGCGGCTGACAGCGGATCATGATTGCCGTTAGGACCTTCTGGGTTAACATAAATCAGACCCATCTGAACCGCTGCCAGTGGTTTCTCCAGCTTTCGATCGCCTTTATAGCGCTCAGCCGCGAGAAATTTTTTCTCGGGACCCCAGTAAACCACATCAGCTTCCCAGTCATCAGTTCGACCACCGGCGAAGCCGAAGGTTTTAAAGCCCATCGATTCTAAGGCGACGTTGCCGGTGAGCACCATTAAGTCAGCCCATGATAACTTGCTACCGTATTTCTTTTTAATCGGCCAAAGCAAACGCCGGGCTTTCCACCCTCTTGTCGAATAAGTTCCACCACCGTTTCACAGGCTTCCTGTCGGCGGCTGGAAACGATCACATGAGCGCCTTGAGCGGCCAAAAGACGAGCGATACTGGCACCAATCC
>JBGSRE010000677.1:0-3961 GCA_041737755.1 Oligoflexus sp. | reverse complement strand
CGCTCCGACCCTGGCTGAACTAGGCGTATTCTCGGCGATGTGGAGTGAACACTGTTCTTATAAATCCTCCAAAGTCCATCTCCGAAAGCTGCCAACCGAAGGACCCGAAGTTGTTGTCGGTCCCGGTGAAAATGCTGGGGTGGTTCGTCTATCGGGTAAACTTTGTGCCGCTTTTAAAATGGAAAGCCATAACCATCCCAGTTACATCGAACCCTATCAAGGCGCGGCGACGGGTGTTGGCGGCATACTACGCGATGTCTTTTGTATGGGCGCAAGGCCGGTGGCCAACCTTAACTCGCTACGTTTTGGCCAGCGCTCGCATCCCCGAACGCATTATCTCTTTGCCAATGTGGTCAAGGGCGTTGGGGATTACGGCAACTGTGTGGGTATCCCAACGGTGGCGGGATCAGTTGCCTTTGATAAAACTTACGATGGCAATATTCTCGTCAATGCCATGACTGTGGGATTGATTCACGAAGATAGGATTTTTAAAGGCTTTGCTTCGGGTCAGCACAATCTTGTTGTGTACGTTGGTTCGGCAACTGGACGTGATGGCATTCATGGTGCCTCGATGGCATCCGATAGTTTCTCCAGCCAAGCCAGTGGTGAACGCTCCACAGTGCAGGTCGGTGATCCCTTCGCTGAAAAATTAGTGATGGAAGCCACTCTGGAAGTCCTGGAAAAAGGTCTGGTCATCGGACTTCAGGATATGGGCGCCGCGGGTTTGACGTCATCCTCCTTTGAGATGGCCGACCGAGCCGGCAATGGCCTCTACATGAATCTTGATTATGTTCCGACCCGGGCCAAGAACATGAGTGCCTACGAGCTGCTGCTCTCCGAATCACAGGAACGCATGCTCATGTGCGTGGAGCCAGAACAGTGGCCGGCTTTGCAGGAATGCTTGAAACGTTGGGAGCTTGCCTTTGCTGTCATCGGTCTGGTGACGGATACGGGCCGAATGCAAATCGTCAAAGACGGTATTCTCGAAGTCGATGTGCCGGTTGCTCCTCTAGCGGATAGCGCCCCTCGCTATGAACGCCCCTATATCCTTCCCAAACGGACATTTGCTTTGGATGCCGAGCTGCGCAAGTTATTAGCCGGCATGAAAGCAAGCGATCTGCTCACCAGGATTTTGCAAGAAGATGGCAATAAAGAGCGGATCTATCGCCAGTATGATCATCATATCGGTACCAAGACCGTGCTGGGTCCAGAAGCCCAAGGCGCAGGCCTCTTATGGATTCGATCCGAATGGGCGGATCCCAAAGAAACTCATCTCGGTCTGGCCGTTGCAACCGCGTGCAATGAGCGTTACTGCGCGCAGGATCCTGAGCAGGGGGCGGCTCATGCCGTTCTGAAATGCTATCGAGCCATCGCCGCCACTGGCGCCGAGCCTTTGGCAGTCACAGATTGCTTGAATTATGGCAATCCAGAAGATCCAGAAATTATGGGCCAGATCGTGGCTGGCATTGACGGTATTGGTCGAGCCTGTCTCGAACTCGGCACAGCTGTGGTGAGCGGAAACGTCAGTCTCTATAACCAAACCGATGGCGTCAGCATCGCCCCTACGCCCATGATCGGCATGGTCGGTAAGCACGCCGATGTTCGCAAGGGTTTGCCTGCTATTTTAAATAAACCTAGCAAACTCTATGTTTTGCGACCGAAAGCCTGGCTGCCTACTTTTGGTGGAGCTCTTCTGAATAAAGTTCTTGGCATCGCAGCCACAACAGAAAGTATTCCGAGCGTAAATTGGCTGCAGGAAAAAGAGGCCGCCCGGCTTATCAAAGACTTGATGAATAAAGGGCAGCTCACCGCTGCTCGTGATGTTGGCGCTGGTGGAATTTTGACCACAGCAGTGAAAATGACTCTGGCTTCCGAAAATCTGGGTTTGGATGTACTGTTAAAATCCTCTCCCGCTGAAGCCGTTTCTACTTGGTTTGGCGAGAGCAGCGGCACCTATATTTTGGCCAGCACAGCATCTTTAGATGTGGCGGCTATCAACCAAACTCTTCAAAGTTCGGAATTGCTCATCCTTGGAGAAGCGATTCCTGGTCAAGACATTAAGTTTGATGGGCAGACGATAGGAAGGCAGCAGCTGAATCAAAGTTCAGTCGCTTCCCTGGATATTTGAAGAGCCGATTGCAGCAAGGGAAACAAGATTATGGCAGGCTTTCGTGAAGAATGTGGTGTCGTCGGTGTTATGGGCGATCCCGAAGCCGCTAAGCTGATTTACTTGGGGCTCTATGCACTCCAGCATCGTGGGCAGGAGGCAGCAGGCATCGTGACGATGGATCCTGCAGGTGAATTTCATGGTCACAAGGCTTTCGGACTGGTGGGCGATGCTTTCAATCGCGAAGTGCTATCGAAACTAGAAGGCAGCTGCGGAATTGGTCACAATCGTTATTCCACCAGCGGCGGCAGTCGGATGGTGCAAAATATTCAGCCGTTTTCTTTCAAAACCGCATTGGGATCAGTGGCTATTGCACACAATGGCAATCTCACCAATGCCGATCAACTTCGTTCGGAATTGGAAGCAAAAGGCAGCATTTTCCAGTCGACTTCGGATACCGAAGTCTTTATGCATCTGATTGCTCGCAGTGAAAAGGATCAGCTGCTGGAGCGGATCGTGGAGGCGATGAAACAGGTGAAAGGTGCCTATTCACTGGTGCTTTTGACTAAAGATCGTCTGTTTGCCTTGCGTGATCCCTTTGGTTTTCGACCTCTGGTCTTGGGTCGTCGCGGAGCCGCAGTGGTTGTGGCGAGCGAGACCTGTGCTCTGGAATTGATTGATGCCGATATTGAAAGAGAAATTTCACCCGGAGAGATCGTTGAGATTTTCCCGGATGGTTTCGCCAAATCTTATTTTCCAATTCAAAGTCCTCGCAAAGCCTTCTGTTCTTTCGAACCGATTTACTTTGCCCGGCCTGACAGTCAAATCTTTGGCGAAGAGATCTATAACCTCAGAAAGCGAATGGGCCTGATCCTGGCCCGTGAATCCCATGTGGAGGCGGATGTCGTGATCGCAGTTCCGGATTCCGGTGTGCCCATGGCATTGGGTTATGCTCGAGAAGCCAATATCCCCATGGAGCTGGGCCTAGTACGGAACCACTATGTGGGCCGAACCTTTATCGAGCCTTCGCAGTCGATTCGCGATTTTGGTGTGAAGTTGAAGCTGAATCCTGTCGGTTCTGCGCTCCGTGGCTTGCGCGTTGTTGTGGTCGATGACTCTCTTGTTCGGGGCACGACTTCGGTCAAAATTCTGCGCATGATTCGTAAAGCAGGTGCAAAAGAAATTCATATGCGGCTTGGATCGCCACCGATCACCCATTCCTGTTACTTCGGCGTCGACACACCGGAACGCAGTCAACTTTTGGCAGCCCAAAGGAATATAGAAGAAATCCGCGATTTTATTGGAGCGGATACTTTGGCCTTTCTTAGCACCAAAGGATTGCGGGAAGCCCTGGGTCCAGAAAACTGCAACAACTACTGCTATGGTTGTTTCAGCGGGGATTATCCAGAAGACACCTGCCGGCCCATCGAACCTCAGCCGACGGATACAACTGGTGGACCAGGTTTGAAAGCGGGATTCTGATTTCGTGACAAGCACCGACACAAAAGACGCTAAGCCTATACCTAAGCCAGTTTTGGAGGGGGTTGATTATGTAATCGATCCTGCCAGTGGCTTTATGGTTCTCACCGCTGCGTTTCTCAGAAAGCGCGGCTCGTGTTGCGGATCCGGCTGCCGCAACTGCCCCTATTCGCCCGAAGAACAGAAGAAAGCTGGACGAGCCGCTGCCCGGTGATGTTTCACGTGAAACAACCCGGGAGTAAGGCCGCAGATCTCTGTTATCGAAGGAAAATATCGATCAAGTTTCGATGATATGGCCGTCTGCCGCTTCGTGGAGAAGTTCAAAGCATGGCTTCAATGCAGCTTCAGCAGCATCCAGGATGGAATTGATGTCTG
>JBGSRE010000668.1:0-1609 GCA_041737755.1 Oligoflexus sp. | reverse complement strand
ATCTGCTGCACCTCCGGCAATGCTGTGAAAATCGTCAATCAGCTCGATAGTGATCAGGTCATCTTTATTCCCGATGAATTTCTAGCTAAGAATGTCGCAAAGCAAACCGGCAAGACTATCATCTTTCCAGAAAATCGTTTGGACAAGGCGATGCAAAGCGATCCCAGCACCGATGGCAAGCTGCAAAAGGTCTTCATCGGCTGGCATGGCCGTTGTGAAGTTCATGAGCTCTTTACCGTGGAAGATATTCAGAATGTCCGGCAGCAGTATCCTGATGTCGTGGTGCTAGCTCACCCTGAATGTCCACCCGAAGTGGTGGATGCTGCCGATTTTTCGGGCAGCACTTCAGCGATGATCAAGTACGTTCAGGATGTGAAAGCTCCTCGCTATTTGCTGCTCACGGAATGTGCCATGGCCGACAATGTGATCGCCGCGAATCGAGACAAGGAATTGCTCCGGCTCTGCAGTCACCGTTGCCCGCATATGGCTCAGATTACTCTGCAAGACACACTCGATTCTTTAAAGAATCTGCAGCATGAAATTCATCTGGAAGAAGGCCTAAGGCTCCGCGCTAAGCGCTCCATCGACCGCATGCTGGAAATGTCGTAAATCCAGAGCGGTCAGGCCTTATTGAAAGGTGCAGTCGAAATCAGCCGTGAGATCGGCTGTCACGGCTGTATCGATCGGGTTCCGAGCCGCCCCTTCCAGCTGGGTTTGAATCAATTTTGTACAGCTCAAAGTCCCCTTGATGGCAGGACTGGCCGCCGTCACCTGGATGCTACAAGTTCCTGCGTAGCTAAAGGGCTTGGTCGCGACTGCTTCGCGATACATCGCATAGCCATTGAGTGTGGTGGCAGTGGCCGAAGAGACGACCGATGTCGTTGCCATACAGGTATCAAACTTTCCCCCAAGATCGGTAGTAGAACTTTGATTATCAGCGGCCTGATTGCAGCTGTAGGTCTTGGGTGTGGCGCTGTAGTCCTTAATCGCAAAGCTCAAAAGAGGCTTGCCCGCCCCTTGAGAAAGGGTAACATCGACCCGACCCGTGTCCACATTGCGTTTGCATTGAGTCAAAGCTGTCAGATCAAAACTACTGGAGTCATTGCCATTCGCCGTCGTGACATTGACCTTGCCATAGACGACCACAACAGCAGTCGATTTCGATTCACTTTTGGATCCACAGGATGTGAGGAAAACAGGCACGAGGATAAAAAGACTGGCGATGGTGCAGAAGCGTTGCATAGCACGATTCCTTTGCATATGGGGAGGAGAGGTTCTTCCCAAATGATAGAGGATGGAATTGGGGAGGGCCAGTATAAATCTTGTTTCGCTGTTTTCACCGGCAATGATTTAACGAATCATGCGTTCAAAAACATCCAGCATACGGGAATCGATCACCTCAATGACAAGGGCTTCGAGCGAAGCGGTAAACACCACAGGACCGGTTTGTCCTGCAACACCGAATGCTGTGGCTACGACGGCACCACTGCCATCGCCTAAGCTGGGGTTTTGACCTTCAGGAGTACGGAAGACATAGACAGCATGATAGGTATCACCGGACGGTCTGACGTCAATTTCTGCGGTGATGTTACTCTCGAGAGCCTGACGA
>JBGSRE010000595.1:0-1697 GCA_041737755.1 Oligoflexus sp. | reverse complement strand
AGCTCCAGATTGAGGACCTGCAGTGTTTTATTGAGATTACCGATTTCACTGTGCGCATCCTCAATTTCCTCAGCAGCCTGCAGCCGTTCAATTCGTATTTTATCGCCAATTGCAATGGATAAGAGCACAACTTGAAGGGCTGAACCGATTTGAAAACCATGAGCTGTCAAAAAATTGGACGGCACGAGTCCCAGGTTTTTAAACACGATTAGAACGACACCGCAAAAGAATGTGACAAAAGCCAAAACGAAGAATCTGGCCTGGGGAATCTTTAAGCGAATACTGAGGAAACATACGCTCAGCATCGTTACGCCCGTTATGAGAGACAGCGCATTACCAAACTGAATGGCGACTTTATGCGGTCCTAATAAGGTATAAACCACCAGCCCTAAACCAAGAGTTAACAGGACATTGAGTGCTAGATGAACTCTTCGGGCATAATGCCAGGTATCAAGAAATGATTGGGTGAACTTAACAATAGAAACGCAGAGAATTCCTGTCAGTAAAGCGATTCCTTGATTGGCCATCCAGGTATTATTTGGCCAGATAAATTGAAAGGCAACGCCAGTGAGCGCCATCTGAAAGAAGGAGGAGGACCAAATGTACAAAACGTATTTGAGGTGTTCCAGTTGCCTTAAAGTTAAAAATAGTATGAGGTGATAAAGGCCCATGACGGCAATCATCCCATAGTAGAAGCCTTTGATAAGGTATTCTTGAATGAGATTGGTTTGATAGGCATTTCTATCCCAAATGGCTAGGGGAAAGGCCATGGACGATTCTGATTTGCTGCTGAGCCAAAAGGTTTTTTCACGATCAGGATCTAAGGTGATTTCAAAAACAGCGTTGCTCGTCTTTATCGTTCTCTTGTTGAAAGGCAAGCGATCACCAATGCTCGCCAATCGACGTGGTCCGGTGGGACTTGATTCATAGAGAGTGAGTAAATCATGCGGCGGATGAGCAACTTCAAGATACCAATTCGGATGATCCTTGTTGGGTGCCAGGGTCAAACGAATCCAATACTTGGCATCGGTAAATCCAAAGCTTGGAACATCGACCTCGCTTGGCTGCCATGATCCCTCGTCCAATGCGATAATTTCTTTGAGGGTTTGGGTTCCGGTTTGATCAGCATAGAAATCAATAAGGCGGCCAATATTCAAGGATTGCTTGCTTGATTTGGTATCGATCCTGCGTGAGGTTTCCACCTGTGCAAAAGCAATGGAGGATACACTCCAATACAATGAAAAGTTCAGAATGAAGAAGATTAATAATTTTTTCTGGCCAGTATGCATGTTAATCCGCTGATCCCACTCCAGATGCTGTGCACTTTAAAAAATTGCTGCAGTCATAGAATCGGCAGGACCAGGGAGCAACTCAAGTCAGAGAGACCGCTGGGTAAATATCTCTAGCAAGACGGGAACCATTCACGAAGTCTTGACAGTTTGCGAGAAGTCCCAAAGTTCTGCGAAACGAGGAGTTTCTCTGGGATGATATATCTCATAATTACGGCTGGTTCCGTGATGTCAAAGACTTGACGCTAGGGGCGGAAACCGAGGCTATTTTGAGTTTTCTTCTAAGGGAAGAAAACTCATAGCACATGCGACGGCTCTTCCGACAATAGGGGTGAGGTTCTCGTTCTAAAGCTTGCTCTCCAGCTTCAGCTTTCTGGATATGGCCTCAAGGAAATAGTAGTCCGCATA
>JBGSRE010000561.1:0-3505 GCA_041737755.1 Oligoflexus sp. | reverse complement strand
TATGCGGATTGTTTGGCGTAATAGCGTAAGTCCACGATACTCATCAGAAAAATTGCTTGCGCGAAACTGGTATGGTTCTTGTTAACGAGTGATTGTGGAAAAAAGGAGTGGAATTCTGATGTCCAAAGGCAAACTACCCCGACATGCTTTGAATGGCACCCGCGTTCTCATCGTCGATGACGAAGAAATTTTGGCGTGGAGTATCGAAACCGAGCTGAAAGCCAACGGTGCTGATGTCATGTCCTGCAATTCCCTTCGTAGCGCTTTGGAAAATTTTCAAAGTTTCAATCCAGATTTGGCGATCTGTGATTTGCGTCTACCCGATGGAAGCGGCATGGAGCTGCTCAAAAAATGGCGATTTGAAAAGCCTGATATGCCCATTATTTTAATCACGGCTCATGGTGCGGTCGAATCCGCAGTAGACGCTCTGCGTCTTGGAGCCTTTGACTATCTGCAAAAGCCCTTCGATCTGAAATCTTTGATCGCCGCTGTGAATCGTGGTGCAGAACTGTCTTTTCTTCGGCAAAAAGTCAGTCAGCTAACCGGTCATGAAGTGATTAAAGAGCCGCTGCAAATTATCGGCGATTCAGCGGCGATGCAACGGGTCCGTCAGCAACTGGAACGAATTGCCCGATCAAGAGCCAGCACAGTGCTGATCCTGGGCGAAAGCGGAACGGGTAAAGAACTGGCGGCCCGAGCGGTTCATGAATGGTCGGATCGAGCCAGCAATCCTTTTGTCGAAATCAACTGTGCCAGCATTCCGGAAAACCTTTTGGAAAGCGAACTATTCGGCTACGAAAAGGGCGCTTTTACGGATGCTCGTGACAGGAAGCTTGGTCTGTTTGAGTTGGCTCAGAATGGAACCATTTTTTTGGATGAAATTGGCGAAATGCCTATGAAGTTGCAAACCAAACTTCTGAGGGCTCTGGAGTATCGACGATTTAAGCGTTTGGGTGGGACGAAAGACATCAGTTTTTCAGCTCGAATCGTCGCTGCCACCAATCGTAATCTGCTGGAAGAAATTCAAAACAAAAACTTCCGCAACGATCTTTACTATCGCTTGAGTTCTTTGCCCGTTTATCAGCCCCCCCTTCGGGAACGCATGGAAGATCTGGACGGCTTAGCCGATTTCTTTATCAACCGTATCGCGCTTGATTTGGGGATCGAAACGCCTCGCCTGTCAAGTTCGGCTCGGGACAAGCTCAGCACCCATAGCTGGCCTGGCAATATGCGCGAACTCAAAAACGTTTTGGAACGGGCCATTGTTTTCCATAGTCCAAGCGAAATTCTAGCCCATCACGTGGAACTCGATGCTATTGCAGATCCCATGAGCTATCAGGAGTTGCCATTACATGGGGCAAGTCCTGGCAGTCTTTTGCAAGGACGCGATTATCAGCAAGGCGCTACGGGCAATCCCATGCTTCTGCCCGAACAAGGAATTAATCTAGAGGATTTAGAGCGGGATTTGCTGCTGCAGGCCTTGGAGCGCGCCAGGAACAACCAGACGAAAGCCGCGGAATTGCTCGGCATCTCGCGCCATACTTTCCGCTATCGCTTAGAAAAGCATGGCATTATCAAACACTGAAGGAGAACCGGCATGAACCAACTGGAAACCCATCTTCATGCCTGTGACTTCTGTCAACAAGAGACTCATTGCCGCAATCTTTTTGTGGCGACCAAGATTTTGGAAGAAGAATTGCGTTTTGTGGGTGACCGCAGACTCTCACTTCATTTTGAGAATCTTCGTCAGCAAGTGGCCCGTGCTGGCTATGCGTTTCCTGAGTCGATCCATCAGTGTACTCTGGCGCAGGCTCCAGGAATGGCGAGGGATTTGCTGGAAAAAGCGCAGGAGATTCTGCGTGAATTGCGGCAAAAGCTCCGTCTCTCTTCTCCATCCACTTAGAAACTTGTCGCTGTTGTATTCTGGCCTTTTGCTTATAATGTTCTCCATATTGTTATAATCCCTGCAATGAACAGCATGCCGCGACCGAGGTTACTGAAAAGTCGAGTCGGCAATCGGGCTGTGATGAGTGCTGGCACGTATGTTGCTGCGAGCATTGCAGGAAGGGTTCCTAGAAAGAAAGCAAACATGGTGAGTCCACCGCTGATGGCCGAACCACTGCCGATACTGGCCAGTAAGAGAGGATGTAGGGTCATGCAGGGCAGTAATACCGTCAAAAGACCAAGCCCTAAAGCCTGCATTCCGAGTGGCCAGGCAAGGATTCTTGTTTGCCAATGATTCAGCCAGGCTTGAGGAAAATCTTTGAACAGCTGATGCCAGGGTAGGGCAGGCAGGATTGCCCATAGAATGAGCAGGACTCCGGCTGCGCGAGCAAGATAGAGGCCAAAATCTAAGGAAAACTGAGTGATGCCCACCGATAGCAGACCAAACAAAGCTCCGGCGCCGACATACGAGATGAGTCGACCTCCGTTGTAAAGAAAGATTGCGGATAGCGAGACCTTTTTCGTTCGAGCTAATACCGAGCAGGCAAGAGGACCACACATACCGGCACAGTGGAGCGAGACGAGAAAGCTATAGGAAAAGATCGCGGCAAACCCAGCCATTTGCAAGGGATCGCCGGCTAAAAATGCTTCAGGATGATGATGACTATGACCCCAGTGATCGCTAAAACCCATAATTCCCTTTCTTTGCCTGCGGTGAGCAGGCCTCTCTGTCGGCATTGCCAAGCAAGTCTAGCTCCGCAACTCGAGGATGATTTCTGCTGCCATGGCTGTCGATCGGCACATGATTTGATCACGAGTTTTCAGTTAAATCGTTTTTATGAAATTGTACAGGAAAACCGTGACAGTCTGCGACCAGCTCAAACGGCAAGAGGCGATTATGGCCTGTTTGATACGCTTGAGTTCCAAAAAGAATTTGTGGAATCGAGTGGGGAAGGTCAAAGTGCTCATTTTTATTTGGAGAACATCAGCTGCTATGCGTGCGTGTGGGTGTGCGAACAGATCACAAGGCAGATCGATGCCAATGCCAATCTATCCATCAATCTGGCGAGCGGCGAGGCCACCCTCGACTATTCAGCCGATAAAGTCGCTCTCTCCACTTTTCTAAAGAAATTTGAATCTTTGGGATATGCCGTGAGCCCCAATCGGGATTTTCAGCAGGATGGCCGGCCGGAGATTGCACGGATCGGGATCGCCCTCTTCTGCCTGACCAATATTATGCTACTGGCCTTCCCTGAGTATTTGGGTGCTTCTTCGTTGGAGCTCAAATTCCGCGATCTGTTCCGCTGGATTTCCACCGGGCTGGCAGCTCTCTCGGTGTTCTATTCCGGATGGCCTTTTATTCGAGGGGCATGGTCCACAGTCAAAAGACGCGAGGTGCATCTTGATTTGCCGATCGGTCTCGCCCTGATCGTTTGCTTTTTCTATAGCCTTGCTCACACTATCAGCGGTCATCCTCATGTCTATTATGATTCTACAGCCGCTGTGATCATGGTTATATCGGTTTGTCTGCTTGGGATTCGCGCTCCCACTTGGCTGTTGC
>JBGSRE010000505.1:0-1632 GCA_041737755.1 Oligoflexus sp. | reverse complement strand
TGTCATTCCCTAAGATCTTTTCCCGACTTTTTGCAATGTTTCTCCTCGCGCCACTCGCCTTGTCTTTGCTCGGCTGCCAAGAGGAAAGCCGTCCAAGCCAAGAAACCCAAGAAAGCCTGCCGGCCAGCCTTTATATCGATGCCGAACTGCAGCCACTGCTGGATGAATACGTTCGTCTATCCGCCGATGCCGGTGTGCCGATCCCTGAACATAAACTGCAAGAATTTAAAGCTCTGATGTGGACCGATGATGTCACAGTCAAAGGCCCTTTGGAGGGGGAAATTTTAGGTCATTGCCAGAGACGGGCCACCAACTCGCCGAATCCTGCCAAGCGATTGCGCTTTATTGAATTGCTGCGCCCCAACAGCGAAGGCAAAGTCGGCATCACGCAGATGGATGAGATTACACTGAAAGTTATCACCTTTCATGAGTTGGGTCATTGTCTGCACGATTTTGATGGGCATACCAAGGGTACTGGTGCCGCGATTATGAACGCCCGACTGCAACCGGCGCGATACTTTGATTTGGACGGTCTGGTTATGGATCACTTCGCGACGATCAAAAAAATGCAAAACGATCCTTCTTTCCGCCCCTAAAGCAAATCAAGCAGCGTTTGGAGAAAGAGGATGATAGGATGCGGCTCTCTCTTGGGTAGGCTCTGGCGGGATTACGATCCGGCTCGGGCCTGAACTTTGGCTGATACGGGGAGCACCTTATGTTGGGCCGCCTTCTGCTGCTTTTGATCATGATTCCTTTGCTGGAACTTTACGTATTGATCCAGGTGCATCACTTTTGGGCCTCCCTTTGGGGAAGTCAAAATGCTTGGATGATCACACTCAGTACAATTTTCTTGACCGCATTCTGCGGAATCGCCCTGGCTAAAAAGCAGGGTTTTCGGCTGATTGCAGAGGCACAGCAACAGCTGCGGCAAGGCAAGCTGCCGGGCAAATCCATGCTGGAGGGTCTGCTCTTACTGGCCGGCGCAGCCGCACTTATTTCGCCCGGATATCTCTCCGACTTCCTTGGTGTATTTTTGATGATCCCCTGGACACGCTCGCTCTTGAGCAAAGGGCTTGCTGTTTGGCTGGATAGGAAGATGCAAAAGGGGCAAATCATCGTCCATCATAACGGATATTCAAGGCCACACAGCCCGCATATTGGCGATCAAAAGGCTGTGGAGATCATTGACGTCAAACCCATTGAAGACTCATAAACCGAAGAGCCCACCATACACCGCTACCGTGAGGCGATCAGGCTCGTTCTGATCTTTGCAGCAGATCGCTCGCAAGGATTATGGTTTAACCGTGGAAGTCTGGAGGCTGGTCATCGCCTGCTTGATCCAGGCGGCTTGGCTTGCGACATTGGTATAACGGGTGACCGACCAGTATACGGGATGGCCTTCCCGCCCATGGACGATGCCGATGAGCTCGAGACGGTTTGGATCCGATGTCGGAACAAAGAGCGGCCCACCTGAATCACCTGGGTTGGTGACCTCACCCTGGACGAAAACATAGCCTTCTTTAGCTTTGTTGCTGGCGATGCTGACTTTTCTTTCCTGAAGAGTCTGCGCCTGCGCTGGATCGTTATTATGTTTTCCAGCACCGACCGCCAAAGCAGAAAAACCAGCCGGCA
>JBGSRE010000415.1:0-5673 GCA_041737755.1 Oligoflexus sp. | reverse complement strand
ATAATAGTGAAAGGAGAGAGCGTAGGACTTTGATTGTTTTTGCGAGAAATTTATAGAGAAGACAAATCTTCTCATCACAGGCTTGCTTGATATAACAACCGGCACAGTCTGGTCTCCAAGTAGCGCGAACTGCACAGAGGTGCAGAGAGTCAATTCCGAAAACACAACAAAGAGATTCCAGCGATGCGCAGGGTTTGATGTAACGGTCCCTTTGGCTAAGCCGTTATTAGGAAAAGGTATAAATACTCTCAGAATTAGCTACAATTGCGCAATACCTGTTGAATTCCCAGTTGAGGTAAAACTCGGATCGACCATAGCTAATGTGGCCTCGCGCAAAGACGACGAGACTGTTTTTTTCGTCAACACGCCAGTTGAAGCAGAATCAAATCCTACAGTTTCAATGAAATTTATCCCCGATTACAAGAAAGTATTCGGAGCTTTTGCAGTAAGCTTTCCGGAAGCATGTAGAATTTTTATTTTGGAGAACAGCGTATCTCCTACAAACTAATAGAACAGTAAGTTAGTGCGGCTGCCTTGACATCTTCAGGCAGCCGTATTTAAAAGATTGCCAGTAGTTGTGTGAGTTTTTTTGTAATTCAGACGGATTACCGCGCGAAATTCTGTTCTGTTGAAGTAATATTTTGACCAGAAGACAAACAGACGATTGCTTCACAGCAGTCGTCTTTTTTATTGCCCGGGATTTGATCCCATATCAGTACTTTTCAAGTATTTGAGCCGCTGAAGTAGATTCGCTAAACTTTTCTTTGCTTGTCCGCGAAAGGCCAGCGACTTGTCAAGAATGATACAAGAAAACTTTGAACAATATCATTCAAAAGATCGTAAGAAAGTGATAGAAATGGAACTTGTTTGGAATGAGCCTGAGTCCCCCTCACTGGCAAGATGAAGGCCGATTATCGCCGACCTTGCGGCGTCGGGTGTCAGTCGGCGAGGAATCGAGCCACCAAGGCAAGGGCTTTCGCGACCAAGAATCATGTAGGAGGAGACGCAAAGATCCTCTCGTGGGAGGAGCCCTCATTGGGTTGGATCCTTAAGGGCGATAGGTCCATACAATGCAACCAAGGCCTGAGGCATCGGCCTTATCCCTTTGGGTGATGCAGTGATACAAATAAATTGTGCACAAAGCAATCGCTTTTTGTTGGTTTTGCTTAAGAGCAGTGGGGACTTAGTACGCTCTGTGGATTATCTGGGATGGGCTTGAGTAAGGGCGGGTACTTGCGCTTCTCTTCAGCAGTGTCGATCGCAATTTGGATCATATCGGATCAAGCCCGACAAGGTAAGGAAGAGTGACGACAAAGCTGCTACCAACTCCGAGTTGGCTCTTAACGTTTATTTCACCATCCATCGATAGCAGCAGTGACTTTGCAACCGATAGGCCCAGTCCTGTGCCGTGCCCGGTGTCCTTGGTTGTAAAAAACGGGTCGAAAACATGGTCGATAAACTCAGGATCAATACCTTGTCCGTTATCTTCCACAATAAGACAGGCTCGGCCCGCGTCAATTCTAGTTCGAATCACAATGTGGGCGTCGTCAGTTTGCAAACAGGCATCTCGGGCATTGGACAAAAGAGTCAGTATAATGTGCTGAATTTGGGCTCGATTGGTTTTCACGGGAACAACGCCTTCAGTACAATCCAGGTCGAGACGAATCCTGCCTTTGTCAAACATAGCTTGGCAGAGTGGTAAACTCGCGTGGACGATAGCGTTCATATCGTCTATCGACAGAGGAGCTTCAAAACCATCGGCGAAGATACGCAGCCCTTGGATGATCTGCACAACCCTCTCAATAGCGGCGTTCTGCTTGGCTATAATGGGCAAATACTGCTCAGCATCTGTCAACGCTTTGAGCTTCTTTTCCAGCACATAATTGAAGCCCATGACTATCGCCAAGGGATTATTGATTTCATGGGCAATACCGCTGGCCAAAACACCGATCGAAGCCCAGCGAGCTGACTGGGCGAGCTGATGCCTAGTAACTTCGTATTCGGTTATATCCGAAAGCATCCCGACTATCCCCTTGAATTGTTCCCCTTCGACTATGGGGGCCATATTCAGTTCAAGAAAATAGCTTTCAAACTGAAAAGCAACCGACGATTTCAGACCACCCAGAACAGTTCGAAAAGCATCCCGTGCGGTGGGCACAGCGTTGAACATTTCATCGATTGTACGCAGGGAGTTCGCCTCATTTTCAAAAAGAGAGGTCAGACGCCCTTTGACCAAGGTCAAATGCCCATTGGGATCAGCTGAAAAAACAGCTCCGCTCAGATTTTCAACAACGAAGCGAAGACTTGATTCACTCGACCTGAGTCGCTGGGTTGTTTCACGACGTTCCAATAACATGGCGAGAGCAGCTGCAAATGCTGTGAGAACTGATTGCTCATGAGTTGACCAAATGCGCGTGGATCGCACCGAATCAAAACCGACAAAGCCTCGCAGAATATCTCGAAAAAATATAGGCACAATAATCAACGACTGAATGTCTTGCGCCTCGATCAATGCCCTCTCAATAATGGCTTCCGACGGAAGCTCCGCAAGCGAGCTGAGAACGATCAACTCATGAGCCGATAGTTTGGCCATCCACCAGGGAGCCATATCACAGGGAAGCCCCTGCAGCTGGTCGATGGCCGGAGTGACTCCCTCAGCGCACCACTCGTGGGTATTACTCATTGAATTAGTAGTCAGATCCGCATCATAAAGAAATACGTAGCTTCGATCGATATGGTTGCAAAAACTGGATATTCGGCCCAGCATGGCATTAATCTCAAAATCAAGTTCAGAATCCAGCAAGCTCAGGCCCTTGCTGGTAAATTCCAGAAGAATCTGGTGGAGCGCGATAGTCTCTTCGTAGGCAGTGAGCCCGAGTGTTACGGCCGGATTCTGCTTTTGATCAGGGATGCATTCGCGACTTGTCATGGGACCAACCCTTTGATGGTTTGAGTAGGTTTTGGCATCTGGAATAAGGTCAATCGATTTGTTCTTTCATTGACATCATTATATCACAGCGAATCATCTCCGTTGGCATGACCCGATACCCAGGCGCTACCGGCGACCTGGGCTGCCCGCTTAGACAGATATCATAAGGCACTGGCCTCATCTAGAAAAGCCTCTCAACTCATGAATTTCTGACCGATAAAGAAGCGGCGTCATTGATAAGACGGAAGTATGCAAAGTTCCGAAACTCCAATCTTTTGCAAGCCTATGAGCGATGAATAGTTTTCAAACAAAAATCAAGTGGACTCCTGCCTGTTTCAATCGGCTGGTTGTGGAATGAGCCAAAGATCTATGGGACTATTATCTTACCCCCTATCCTTTGCTCCTCATAGCAAGCAGCTCGGTGAACAATATCATTCAAAAGATCCTTGGAAAGTGATAGAAATGGAAGTCGTTTGGAATGAGCCTGGGTCCCCCTCACTGGCACGATGAAGGCCGCTGATCGCCGAATTTGCGGAGTCGGCAAAGAAGCAGGGTGTCTTTGGGCGAGGAATCGAGCCACCGAGGCAAGAGCTTTCGCGACCAAGAATCATGAAGGAGGAGATGCAAAGATGTGGATAGAACCTCTCGTGGGAGGAGCTCTCATTGGGTTGGCAGCGACCCTTATGATGGCTCTCAACGGCCTCGTTATGGGCGTCAGCGGAATTGTCGGTGGTCTTTTGGAGCCCCAGGAAAAAGCCAAGTCCTGGCGTTGGGCCTTTCTTCTGGGCATGCTCAGCATGGCATTGCTTTTGCTCTATTGGTATCCGAGCGCCTTTGCCGAAAGCCCGGCTTCGAGCAGCTCGCTAATTGTCAGTGGTCTTTTGGTAGGCCTCGGCACGCGCTTGGGCAGCGGCTGCACCAGTGGTCACGGCGTCTGCGGCATGAGTCGTTTATCCCTGCGCTCGCTGGTCGCTACCTTGAGTTTTATGCTGGCTGGTTTCATCACGGTATGGCTGGTCTATGCTTAAGGAGAAGCGTTTGAAATTTCTTATGACGGCTTTTTTTGCTGGATTCGTCTTTGCCTTAGGACTAGGAATTTCGGGCATGACCCTGCCTAGCAAGGTCATCGGCTTTCTTGATCTCACTGGCGATTGGGACCCATCCTTGGCCTTCGTTATGATAGGGGCCATTATTGTGCATACAATCGCTTGGAATGTATGGTTGAAGAAAAAGTCCCGACCGCTTCTGGCCCTGCATTTTTCTTTGCCGGAATTGAAAAAAATTGATAAGCGTTTGATTTTCGGCGCCGTGCTGTTTGGAATAGGCTGGGGATTGGCTGGATTTTGCCCAGGGCCTGCACTGGTTTCGCTCGTCAGCTTGCATCAGGGCGTGCTTATTTTTGTGCTGGCAATGATTGCAGGCATGGGCATAGCGCGATTTTTACCCGCCCCGTCTTCGGCTGCTCCCAGAGCTGAATGAACGGCTTTATTTACTGAGGTTTCCAAGCATGTGGCGAGTCCAGGAATTCTACGATCCAGCGACCAATACCCTATCCTATATCGTGTTTGATGAAGCCAGCAGGGATGCCATCATACTTGATCCTGTGCTTGATTACGATGTGGGAAGTGGCAAAACTCTGACCCATTCGGTGGAAGGACTGATTCGTTTCGCCCGGGAGCAGCGGCTCAAGGTCCATATGATTTTGGAGACTCATGCTCATGCCGATCATCTTTCCGGTTCGCAAGAGCTGAAGAGATTCTTTCCCACGGCGACTCTGGCCATTGGCAGCCGAATCACAGAAGTGCAAAAGCTGTTTAAGGATATCTATAACTTTGGCGAAGATTTTCCCACCGATGGTCGCCAGTTCGATCGACTGCTGAAGGATGGGGAAAAGGTGCAAGTAGGGCAGCTCCATTTCGAGGTGCTGTATACACCGGGGCATACCCCGGCCTGTGCGAGCTATCTTTTTGGGGAAATGATTTTTACGGGTGATACGCTTTTTATGCCTGATTACGGGACTGGTCGCTGTGATTTTCCTGGTGGGAGTGCTCGCGATCTCTATCGATCCATCACGCAAAAGATTTATAAACTGCCGGCCGACACGCGGATCTTTACCTGTCACGACTATCAACCGAAGGGACGGTCTCTCCGATTTATGGCGACAGTCAAAGAAAGTCTCGAGCAAAACATTCAGTTGAATCAGGACACGAGCGAAGAGGAATTTGTGGGTTTCCGCACGACTCGCGATAAAAAGCTAGAAGCACCTCGCTTGCTCCATCCCAGCGTGCAAGTGAATATTGATGGCGGGCATCTGCCCAAACCTGAAGCCAATGGTTTGGCTTACATCAGGATTCCCTTGAACCTCGCCTAATGGAGTTTGTTTCATAATCTTGCAAGCAGGTTGAAGTATTATGAAACATAGCCTCTCTTTGCAGCTCATTTGCCTTGTTTATCCCAATTATAACTGATAGATAAGAAGCAGCTCCAAGCGGTATGCCTTTTGCTTTTTCCCGGATCTAGAGAAGGAGTCCGCAAGATGTCTGATGCTTTCTTTCTGCCTCTTGGAATCTTCGTGGGCGCCATGGGAACATTGATTGGAGCTGGGGGCGGATTTATTCTCGTGCCACTGCTCATGATGCTCTATCCAAAGTATTCGACACCCGAAATCACCGCCATCAGTATTCTTTGCGTGGCCTGTAACGGCACTTCTGGATCCTTGGCTTATCTCTATCGTCGGCAGGTCC
>JBGSRE010000414.1:0-4580 GCA_041737755.1 Oligoflexus sp. | reverse complement strand
GAATTTGTGGTGCTGCTCATTGAGTCTGATGCTCGAGGTGGAATGAAAACCGCCCAGAGAATTCGCGAAAGAATTCAATACACCGGCTTTAGTGTGGGCGGAGGCAATACGGCTCATGTAACGGCATCCATTGGAGTGGCAGCTTTTCCTGAACACGCTCAGGAAAAAGATCGATTGCTGGCCATGGCCGACCAATGTATGTACGAGAGTAAGCGGCATGGCAAGAATCAAGTGGTTCAGGTCGGAGCGCCGCTGCTCGGCGTCAGCCCGCCAGTGATGAAGGAAAAGGATCGATGGGAAACAAATTGACGAATCTGCCGGGACGTACTGCCCGGGAAAGCGATTCCATCATGACAGAAATGGTGCTGCCACAGCATACCAATGCGATTGGGACTGTGTTCGGTGGAGTGGTGATGTCCTGGGTGGATATCGCGGCTGCTATCTGCGCGGAACGTCATTGTCATCGACAGGTTGTGACAGCTTCTGTGGATACTTTGAGTTTTCTGGCCCCCATTAAGTTGGGCTGGATTGTGACCCTAAAGTCAGCAATAAATTATGTCTGGAGCACCAGCTGCGAGGTGGGAGTCAAGGTCATTGCCGAGAATCCGCGTACGGGTGAATACTTTCATACGGCCAGTGCTTATGTCACCATGGTCGCCTTGGACAGCAATGGTCGACCCACGACAATGCCGCCGATTCTGCCCGAAACGGACGATCAGTTGCGGCGGTATGAGGAAGCCAAGCATCGGAAGATTTCCCGATTGGAATTGAAAAAACAAAACGCGGAACGGCAAAAGCAACGCGAAAGCGGAACAGGCTCGCCTTTCCCTGATAGGTAAGGAGCTGGAATGAGGATCGGGTTGCGCTGTCTGTTGTTGCTGACTTTATTCTGCAGTCTTTTTAAGGTGGACAATCTTCAGGCCGAGATTTCCTTCGATGAGATGCCGGCGGATCTCGACCAAGTCGACATCTATTTGCATACCGTAGATCTTGGCAATCTTGTCTTTAATAACTTTGGCCATCTGGCTCTGCGTATTCGAGATAGGGTGAGTGGTCGAGACCTAGTCTTTAATTGGGGCATGTTTGATTTCAAAGATCCCTTGACCTTTGGACTTAACTTTTATCGAGGCATCCTCATCTACAAGCTGGGCATCTATCCCTATCGCCAAGCGGTCCAAGGTTATCAATACGAAAGGCGAAAAGTTTGGGAAGACAAGCTGGATCTCAGTCGTGAGGAAAAGGCCAAGCTCTTAACCAAAATTATTTGGAACAGCAAACCCGAGAATCGGGGTTATCCTTACCAATATTTCTTTGATAACTGTTCGACACGAATCCGCGATTACCTGGATGAAGCCATGGGGGGAGTGGTCAAACGAAAGGCTCATCTTCAATATACCCCTCAAACTTTCCGCGATATGGTCTATGACGGATATAGCTATACGCCTGGCATGGATCTGTTTCTGGATATCGCTTTGAATAGTAACATCGATCGCCTCATGACCGTTTGGGAGCGGATGTTCCATCCTATCAATCTGCGAGACGTTTATCTGCAGCATCAGAGTGGTGATCGACCTTTCCTATCCGAAAGTCGAATTATCGCGGAGTTTCCGCGTCCTGAATCCTATTCAGGCTTGAGCTTTATTTTAGTCTTACTCGTTTTTGGTGTTCCCTTGTCGCTGATCGGAGTGGTTTTTTTTCTGCAGAAGCGAAGTGGTCAGGCGTTTTCCTTTGTCTATCGCCTCTTTGGGCTGATGAGTCTGCCGCTGTTAGGTTTTGGGGCGCTGGTTGGTTTTTTAATGCCTGTAACTTGGCTGGTTTCGGCGCATGTGGATCTGCATCATAATGCCAATATGCTGCTATTTTGGCCTATGGATATCATACTTTTGCTTTGGGCTCTGGCTATTTTAGTACAAGGGCATGGCTGGTCCTTGAGTGAGAAAAAAATCACTTGGCTGCGAAACTATGCGCTCTTGCATATGATCGTCACCCTTTTGATGCCGATCCTTCGCATCCTCGGTATCATCGATCAAAACGTTGATCGAGTGATGATCTGGGTCCTGCCCCCTTATATGGTGATTGTCTTTTTGCTTTGGCGCGTTGGGACTCAGCTTAAGAAGAGTCGAGCTGTATGAGCGATTCTTCATTGATTATCGATCCCAGTGCTCGTTTCATAGACGAGCAGCAGGTGGAATTGGTGGACTTCATGTTTCGTCTCACGGCCGATCGGAGTCGGGCGGCTGTGATGGGTCGAGAAGCCTGCCGTCAGATGAAAGATGAACTCAGTTCGCAGCTGGATCATGCGGCGATTCGAACTCGCCTTTTTCAACTTGCCTATGAGCTGAATGAAGATGCCTTGCGGCCCATTACCAGGAATTTCTTTGAAGCCTTTTATCGACATCAGCACCAAGACCAGCGGACCGTCGCCACTTCCTTTCGCTGGGAATTTCGCCTTCTAGAAATGGGGCATCATGCGGCCCAACTTCTGGTCTTACGGCATCGATTTGGGTTTTCGCCTAGAAATTGCGCGGAAATTATGAATCGAGAGGAAGAGGATATCATCCGCGAGCTGGAGATGCTGGAAAACCTCGTGAAGCAAGACAAGGGCTTGGATCCGGCCTGGCTTAAAGAATTACCTTACTATGGATTTTTAGATAGCCCTGAGACTCTGCAGCAGACTGCACTGAGCCATATCATGGGTCATCTCAGGCCACGCGAAAGATGGTGGGGCCAGTGGGCACTCCTAAGCGCATTTTTGATGCTGGCTGGGTTCTTATGGATGCTGCATGCCTTTGCAGGATTCAATAATATTTGGCGGATTTTTCGGCTTTGGCTGTTTGGATCTTAAGCGCGTTTTGGTTCTAGTCGACTCAACGCCGTGGCAGCCTTTTCAAAATCTGGTTTTAATTCTAGAGCTTTCGTAAATGCCTGCCTAGCATTGGTCTGGTCATGAAGTTTGAGATAAGTCAAACCCAGATTATAGTAAAGGACATAGGCGTAGGGATGCTCGCCGATCAAGGGAATACTGCTCAGATACATCCCAACGGCCCCAGCCGCATCATCTTCGTGGGATCGTTTGAGACCTTCATTATTGAAAATCTGAATCAATTCTTTTTGATCGTGAGTGCCTTTCAATTGCTTAAGGGCCTCAGCGTAGTCGCCTTCTTTAAGTGCAACCTTGGACAGAATTTCACTGGCGTCCTTGCGCTCACTATCCAATCCCTGCAGATTGGTCATGTGAGTTTTAGCAATATCCAGATTACCAACTTCAAAGTTGGAAAGCCCTGCATTGGCCAGAAGTTCGATATTCAATGGATTCAGCTTCGTGAGTTCATTCATCAATTCAGATGCTTTGGCAAAATCCTTTTCCAGCATATAGGTATGGGCAAGTTTGTGCGAAGCAGCCGATGATTTTGGATTAAGTTTCAGGGCGGCGTCATAGTAACGCCTCGCTTCGGAGGCATGATTCAGTTTGGATTCTATATCGCCCAGCATGAGCAGCAGCTTTTCGGAAGCACCGTGGGTGCGCAAATTCTTGACGGCCAATTCACTGGCCATATCCAGAAGTCCCGAATTCATCGCCGCATGAGCTTCCCGGAACTCTTTTTCTGCTGGGCTCATGGTCGTTTCTTCTTTCCACAGATGCATAAGTTTTTGCTGAACGCGATCCGAAGAATAAGGCTTGGTCAAAACATGATGGATATTATTTTCCTGTAGAACGAGCATGATTTCTGGTGTGAAATGATCGACCAGAAAAAGATGTGATTCGATTCCATAATTGCCAGTCGCACGCAAGGTCTGAATCATCGTCAGACCGGTTATTTCCTGGAAGTCATGATGGGTAATAAAGAGATGAAACTGATTTCGTTTGGCAACTTCAATAACCACACGCGGGCTGCTGAATACCTGGATCTGTTCAAAGCCACAAGCATGCGCTGCAAAATTGATCAGATCGCCCTCTTCTTTAGTCCGAGCCGTGATCGCAACTTTGATGGTTTTTTCCGGTTTGGTGCCCAAGGATCGATCCTTCGCATAGGGTTCAGGACCAGAGGTTTTCGCTGTCCTACGATCCATAAGTTTCGACCAAAATCGAAGTGAAGTTAAGAAATCCTTCACTTTATAATGGTAACTTATCGGAATGAGTAGATTTAATGAAAAAAGCAGCCAGAATGAAGGCTACTTTTTCTCCGCTTCATAGACTAAGCCGCTATCATTCGACCATATTTCGACTTTGTAAGCGAGCTCACTGCCTTCTTTCACGCCTTTGGGTAGTACGCTCGGATCGGCCGTATAGCTATTGCCATCAGCATCCTGGACTCGGGCGAACCGCGTATATTCGTTGGGTAGACTTAAAACAGTACCGACCCTCATGGGACACTCCTCACGCTTTGGTAAGTCATCGGAGTCGGTCTCTCAATCTTGAGGAACAGGCAAAAATCGCCTGTTTCCTTTGGGATATTTAGGGGGAAGATTCAGCGAACTGAAACTGCTGCATGGTGAATTTATTATCTTTCACTTCGCCGATTAATACGATTTGTAGATCTTTCTTCTTGCTGAAGTCAGCTTTGTAGTCCGTCGTCATA
>JBGSRE010000410.1:0-26561 GCA_041737755.1 Oligoflexus sp. | reverse complement strand
CTCGTTGAACTGCGATCCTAAGTCCTTAGGCCGGCGATGGCTGGTGATCTTTAGCGTAAAGGCCGACGCGAATTCCTCCTGGATCCTCGATCAGATAAACTTGACCATAGCCTGGCACGGATCGAGGACCCCAAATCAACTTGCCGCCCTGAGCCTCGACTTTGGCTAAGAGCATATCGATATCATGACCCATCGCAAAGTAAGGTATCACGCCTGTGACCGCCGGGTGTTTTTCTTGCGGCCGGTGACCGACGATACTGATGCCAAAGCTGCAATCGTCAGGCACGCTTAGCACCGTATACTCGTGAATAGCAATAGGCACAGCAGTCCAGCCAAAGACCTCGCCAAAGAAGGTGATGGAAGACGGGCTATCTTCGGAATGCAATTCGAGCTGACAGAGCTTATGGGGGTGTATCATCAGGGATCGACCCTTCTTGGTATGCTGGGATTTAATTGGGTAAGGATTTCATAGTGAATGGTGTCCGCCCATTCCCCAATCTGCGATGCATCAACGTGCTCATTCCCGTCGCTGCCAATCAGCGTGACCATGTCACCGGTTTGAACTTTGGCAAGATGACTGATATCGACCATCATCATATTCATGCAAATCCGACCAACGATCGGGCAGCGCTGCCCTTGAATCAAAACATGAGCACGATTGCTGCAAAGCCGCGGATAGCCTTCAAAATAGCCGACCGGTAGTACCGCGATCGTCATATCGCGCAAAGCTTTGTAGGTACAGCCATAGCCAATAAATTGGCCGGTATGAACGGTCTTGACGATGGCGACTTCGGTCTTCCAGCGCAAGACGGGCCGCAGTTCTACGAGCTGACCAAAACTTTGCAGGAAAGATAGCTGCGTGGCGCGTGATGGCCAGAGACCATAAATGGAAATTCCGATTCGAATCAAATCAAATAAGCTGGATTGCATGATAAGTGCGGAGGAACTCGCTGCCATATGCGAAATCAATGTAAAACCGGCTTTGGTAAAACTTTGGAGAACTTTTGTGAAGGTATCCAATTGATAGTTAGCATAAGTCTGTTCCAGCACGTCTTCGACGTTGGAAAAGTGGCTGCATAGACCTACTAAATGTTCTTTATGATCTTTAAGGCGTTCGATAAGAACTGGGGTATGTTCCGGTAAAAAACCCTGGCGAGACATTCCCGTATCGATTTTTAAATGGGCACGTGGACGACGATTAAGCGGTGTTTTGAGCCAATTTTGTAAGAGATGTTCTTCAGTCAGAAAAATATCGGCCTCCAGAGTGAAGGCGAAATCACAATCCTTCGGACTCACGGGTCCGACGACCATAATGCGTCCGGAGTGACCAAGCTGTCGCAAGGTTTCTGCTTCCGTCAGATAATTTACGGCCAACCATTCCGGTTGCAAGGCGGCAAGGCTCTGATAAATTTCTTTGAGCCCATGCCCATAGGCATTGGACTTGACGACGGGAATCATGATGGCGGTTCCCGCCAGCTTTTGAAAAACTTGAAAGTTATGGCGAAGAGCAGCAGCGTCGAGTTCAATCCAGCAGCGCACCGTTGATCCTTTGTCTGCCCAGGAGGGCGGTGGGTCACCGTCAGGTCCCAGCCAATTGCAATGGTTTCACTTCGCGACTGGCCTCGGGACGAAGTTCCAAATCATAGGCGAAGCTTACCTTTTTCATTGGCGAATTGCACGGTTCGGCGCTCTGTATCTGGAGAATTCCAACAGCCAAACCGGCGTCATTGCTGCGGCTGACCAGACCCAAATCGCGATCGCAGCTGCTGAAGGCAAACACTTCCAGGTTGGCACGACCATTGGCAAGGGATGGTTCGTTCCAGCGGAAGCTGGTAGGTCGAACCATGGTCAGATCTTCTTGTGGGTCGGGGGAAATGCCTCGAGCTATTTGCTTTTGGGGAACGGTTAATCCTGCTTCAAATGCGGTCCAGATTTTCTTCGGTCCTGTTTCTGAGCAGGGTCTTTGTTCATATCGCGCGACCAGCATGCTGACTCGTAAAGTATTTTTTTGGTTTTGCTGGACTAGGCCGATAGGCGCTTCATTGCAACGGCGAAGGTAATAAACCTGATAGCGGGAGCTCAAAGGCTCAACAGCATCCATCGACAGAAGTTGGACCGGGACACGATGTAATGTGAACTGGGGTAAACGATCCTCTTCGCTGGATTGAAGCAGGTTGAAGCTGCCGAGATTTGATGAATCCAGACCAGCTAGAGCAAAGACTTTGGTGGCTCTATTGCAAGGTTCTGGTCGGCTCGACGAGGCTTCCAAAATCCCAAAACGCATGCCGGTGGCCTCGGGCAGAACATAAAGTCCGATGGCATAGCCGCAAAGCGAAGTGTAGATCGCTTGACTGAGGTTTTGGGTGAAGTGCAGGTTCTGGATCGGAGCGGCTTTGATGATAAGTGGTTCCTGATTGGGATCGATCGAGGTGATGGCGGCATAATTTTGCGCTTTGATCATCGGCAGGACGGTCTCCTGCATCCCGAGTAAACCCATGCAGCGGGCGTGGAAACGGCGGAGTACTACAGCCACTTTGAGCTCCCCGCCTTCGGCAGCTCGTAAAAGAAAGCCTGCGAACTCGGCACCGCAAGGCTCAAAATAAGACACTTTAACGGTGCCATCTAATTCTGCTTGGATTTTGACGGGTTCCAGTTCGAGTGCGTAGGGGGCAGCATGGAGAGCGAAGGGGGATAAGCCTAAGATTCCGAAAAATATGGTAAAAAAAGCCAGTCGTGAAAGCATGTGGGCTCACCTCAATGTCGTTTTGGCTATATTTAGATGCTTTTGTGGCGGTGCGCAAGTAAAAAAATGACGCGGTCCATTTTATTTTTCTAACGCCAGCTCGTGCAGATATTTCAGAGAACTTGCCATGCCTTAGGCGTTCTGATAAAGTCTTGCGGCTGTCTCAACGTGTAGCGCCTGCAGTTCGGCTCAGGTGGCAATATTCAAAATGTGAAGTCGTGGGACAGGTGCTTTTAAGGAGAAAATAATGAAACGTACTTTTCAACCCAGCAATCTGAAACGCAAACGTACTCATGGCTTCCGTGCACGCATGGAAAGCCCTGGTGGACGTGAAGTTCTTCGTCGTCGCCGCGCCAAAGGCCGTAAGCGCCTTGTTCCAACGATCTATCAGAAGTAACCAGACCGCTTGGATATCCGGGTTCAAGGAATTCGTCGCAGTGTGCAGCGAATGATTGATCCCAAAGCGAGCTGGGGCCTTTATCAGCTCCAGAGAAATCCATGCTGGAGTTTACAAAACAGCAAAGACTGCTGCGCCGTCCCGAGTTTACTCAAACGATGGATGCTGGCACCAAAGTGGTGACCGCGCATCTCGTTTTGATCGGGCGACGCAATGATGAGCCTTTGTCTAAAATCGGCTTTATAGTTTCGAAAAAAGTCGGGGGCGCAGTCATCAGGAACCTGGTGAAGCGACGGCTCCGTGAAATGTTTCGAACACAGTTGCACAAACCACAGGGGATGGACATCGTCGTCATCGCTCGTGCTCAGGCGGCTGAGGCTGAATTTGGCGAAGTGGCTCGCTCTTTCTATTGGGCCTTGGACAAGTTGCAAAGTCGGCTGCAGCGTCCTGCCCAAGATGGAAAGTCGCGCAGTCCTATTCAGCCGCTTACTCGCGCCTGAAGGGTGTACCTTGACGAGAACTCGGATCTTTTGCACGCTCAAGTCCCAGCCTTTCGATTTCATCTCTTTACGTCAAATCGGGGAGCGAAGATCATGATCGGGCGTTTTTTTATTGTGCCCATCAGAATCTATCAGATTTGCCTAGCGCCTCTCCTGGGGCCGCGCTGTCGGTTTTATCCGAGCTGTTCTCGATATGCTGTCGCTTGTCTGGAAAAGGACTCTTTTTCCGTTGCCATTAAAAAAATCTGTTGTCGCATACTACGATGTCATCCGTGGCATCCAGGAGGAGTGGACCTTCCATGAATTGGGATAAGAAGTCTATTGTTGCTGTGTTTGTTTGTACAATGCTTTTTATGGGTTACATGACCTATTTGCAGCATAAATATCCTGACTATTATGCGGGCCAAAAGCAAGGCGAAGAAGCGCCTTTAGAGATCGTGCCGATGCCGGTTCCGACGCCAGGTACTTCCATTCCGGCGAGCTCGATTGCATCGGCTCCATCAGCTGCAGGCGCAAAGGCCGAAGCCGTTCCAACCGTGACTCCTCTCACTCCCGCAGAACTCACCTTCGAGACAAAGACTCGGATTATTCGCTTCGATCAGAATCAGGGCAGCATCGCCAGCATTCAATTGAAGGACTATCATCAGGATCTGACATCCGGACGATTTGTAGAAGCTCTGGACAATCCCATGATCGTGCAGGGCACGACCAATGTTCAGGAGAAAATTGGTCAGTCAGGCTTTGCGGCAAAACGCGAAGGCAATCAGATCAGCTTGAGTCGCACCGAAGGTCCCTGGGAAATCCAGCAAGTCTTTACCGTCCCTGAAGATGGCTATGGCCTTCAGGTCAAAGTGAGTTTCAAAAACACCACTGCGACTCCACAGGATTTGTCCGGAGGAACCTTAATTCAGGAAAACTTGATCCAGCCTAAGAGCGGTGGCGGTTTTTTTGACTCCATGTTCAGTGGTGGTGAGGCCGCTCGCAGTGCGACGACTTTCGTCTACAGCGTGGACGGCAAAACGCACGAAAAAACGGTCCATGATCTTTGCAAGGAGGGTGGCGAGAGTCCGGCCTTCAATCTGACTGGCGAGAAGCTAGACTATATCGGTGTTGATAAGCATTATTTCCTGACTTTTCTGTGGGCAAAAGATCAGCCGATGAACTACCTCTTGGATCGTTCGGGTCCAGCGAACTCCCTGTTTTGCCCGGTAAGCCTTTTGGCCTGGCAAAAATTTGGTCTGGTCGAGGGCGGCGGAACGGTGGATATGACTCTCAGTGGCTATTTTGGCCCCAAGCAGATGGAAATCCTCCAGTCTCACGACAAGAGTTTGGCCCACAGTATTAAATTGGGTTGGTTTTCGTTTTTCGCTCATCCGCTGATGACCGTTTTGAAAGAAATTCACAAAGTGGTGCATAACTGGGGTACGGCGATTATCCTCATCACTTTGTTTTTGAAAATCTTGTTCTACCCCTTGACAAGAGCGGCCGCTATCTCGATGAAGAAAATGCAGAAGCTGCAACCAGAGATGACGAGCATTCGCGAAAAGTTTAAAGACGATCCCCAGCGTCAACAAAAAGAATTGATGGCGTTCATGTCGCAGAACAAAGTAAACCCATTTAAGGGTTGTTTGCCTATCCTGCCTCAGATTCCTGTCTTCATCGCCTTCTACAACTTGCTATCACAGACGATTGAGCTGCGGCACGCGCCTTTCTTCGGCTGGATACAGGATCTGGCGTCTCGCGATCCTTATTACATCACCCCCCTCCTGCTCGGCGTGGGTATGTTTTTGCAACAAAAATTGACTCCTAACCCCGGGATGGATAAGAATCAAGAAAAGATCATGTTAATGATGCCTGTAATATTCGCCTTCATGATGCTGTCTATGCCAGCCGGTATGGTGCTGTATATGATGACTAACACGATCGTGTCGATCGCACAGCAGCAGTGGTTGAACAAGAGGCTGGCAAAGCAGTTCGGTTGAGCGGGTAGGGGGCGGATGCGGCCTAGACGCCGGACCACCGTTGTCTATGGCCCAATCACAGAGGAGAATTCGATGCAGAACAAAGGCAATGAAGTTCGCGTGACTGCCAAAACCTTGGATCTGGCGCTTTCCGAGGCCGCGACTCGTTTGCAGGTGGATCAAAATCAACTCGACTACCGAGTGGTATCACAAGGCAGCGGAGGGATTTTCTCCTTCCTCTCAAAAAAAATAGAAATTGCAGTTTGGAAAAAAACCGTCACGCTTGACGAGCTGATGTCGGACGATGGCTTTGATGGCGAAGGCGAAATGGAAGCGCTTAGCCCGGAAGAAGTCGAAGCTTTAAAAAGTGATTTGCAGAAATTTTGTCAAGATATTTGCAGTGCGATCAGCAGCAAACCCGTGATTGTGAAGGCTGTCCTGGATGGCAACCGACTCATCCTGGACTGCGATGATGAATATCTTGCCGGTCAAATGATGAAAAATAGCAAGCTCGCCGAGGCCTTAGAGCATATTCTTCGGAAAAAGCCAAGACACATCAAGCGCGAGCTGCCGTTCCGCATCTTTGTCGACGTGCAGGGTGTTCGGCGCAAAAGAGAAACGGATCTGGTGGAGCTGGCCCGTGATCTTTCGGAAAAAGTTCACGAAAACAAGCGCCCTATCGTTTTGAACTATAAAAGCTCCTATGATCGGAAAATTATTCACATGGCGCTCGATAAGGATGACCGTGTGTACACCAAATCCATCGGCACAGGACCCAATCGCAAACTGATGATTCTGCCGATTCGCAAAAAAGACGAAGCTGAGTATGGTGATGAACGTTAAAGATTCCAGTCATCCTCTTCCATCTGAGCGTTCCCAAGGCCCGGCATCTACCGGGCTTCGCTTTGTCGGCGATCCTATCGCGGCTCTCGCCACCGCTCCTGGCGCTTCGGCTGTCGCTATGATCCGTATGAGTGGCGAGAACTGCGGTATGCTGCTCGAAAAGCTTATCAAACGCGCCTATCCCAATGCCCACAAGCCAAGGATGATGGCCATGGCTCAGTTCGTTGAGCCCGAGACACAGGCTGTGGTGGATGAGCTGATGGTGGCTACTTTTGTGGCTCCAGCTTCTTTTACAGCTGAGGATTCGGCGGAAATTTACTGTCACGGCGGACCTTACATCGTCAGTCGAATCTTGCAGATCCTGTATCAACATGGTTTCCGACCGGCCGAGCCGGGCGAATTTACAAGGCGCGCCTTTCTTCATGGCAAAATGGATCTCAGTTCGGCTGAGGGGATCAAACAGCTGGTAGAAGCGCAGACCGAGCAGCAGTGGATTGCAGCAAGGCAACTGGCCACAGGACGCTTTGCCCGAACCATCGATGATCTGCGGGCCAGCCTGATTGAATCGATGGCCTACCTTGCGGCACGGATTGATTTTCCAGACGAAGGCGACACCCAGGATGTGGATATGACTATGGTCCACACTCGCGTGGATAAAGTCATGCAACGGATTCTCAAACTGGAGTCAAGCTATTCCAGTGGTCGCGTAGCTGCGCAAGGCTTGATGGTGACTATTCTGGGTCGACCCAACATGGGCAAATCCACGCTGATGAATACGCTGCTTGGTAAAGAACGAGCGATCGTTACAGAGCATGCAGGGACCACTCGGGACTATTTGGAAGAGCCCTGCCGCATTCGAGGGCGTTTGATTCGACTCGTGGATACAGCCGGCGTCCGTAAGGCCGATGATGAGATCGAGATCATGGGCATTAAGCGAGCTTTAGAGCTGGCGCACGAATCCGACCTCATTTTACTTTTAACTGCCGCGGATGCTAGCCCGGAAGACCTCCGTGAGGCGGATAGCATGCAGCAAATGCTAGGCCCGGATCGCTGCTTGAAAGTTCTTACCAAGGCAGATCGAGGCATTCCAGCCTGGGCTGAGGATCATCTGGCTATTTCTTGTAAGGATGAGCATGGTCTGGAAAAGCTGGAAGAAGAGATTGTAAAGAGGGTTGACGGTTTTGTTGGTCGGCTATCAGAAGAGCCCTTTGTGAGCTCTGCTCGTCATCTTGCTGCGTTGCAGTCCGCACGAGCCGATCTTACAGCCTTTTTCGACGCCGAGGCCGCGGGGTCATATGATGAGCTGCTGGCCTTTGAATTGCAGAATGCTGCACGAGCACTGAGCAGTATTCTTGGTACGATTGATGTCGAAGATGTCCTGGATAAAATCTTCCGAGATTTTTGTGTTGGCAAATAAAAGGACACACTGATTTCCAGCCAAAAATAGCTTAGACTTCAGGCGGCTCTCCCGTTACAATTTAGGAGAGTCGAGAATTTCAATAGAAAAGTCGAAAATATAAAAAAGCGTCGGGCATCCGTGCAGTCGGCCTTTATCGAATGCATGGCCCCAGCTGCCAGTTAAGGGGGAGACCATGGGCTTCGAAGCATTCTTCCAAGCGCTCAAAGATCGGCGCTTTCCCCTGGATTTTCCGGGGCATTTTATCGGTGGCGAATGGTGCCTTGACTCCAAGTCAGAGGTATTACAGGGATCTTTTAATCCTTCCACGGGCGAACCAATCGTCAAAGTCTTAGTCAGCAAAAAATTATTGGAAGCGGCAGTGGATTCAGCAGATCAGGCCCAAAAGGAGCTGTCAGCGCTGCCGATGGAAAAGAGACTGGAATACCTGGGTCGCTTGCGCCAGGTAATCACCGACTATCGGAGCATGTTAGTCGAAGCTCTCTGTGTGGAAGCGGGCAAACCTCGATGGGAAGCGCAGGCCGATTTTCATAGCGCCTGTCAGCAGCTGGACGCGGTCTTGGCAGAAAGTTCTCGCATTCAAGATGCGTTGCTGGGTCCTGTGAAGCTGGCTTGGCCAGACACGGAATTTAATTTGCAAGCCAATGGCATCGCCATTGCGTTTTTGCCTTTTTCCACACCTCTTGCGACATTTGTCCAAACTTTTGCTGCTGCAATGATTGCGGGGGCGCCTTTGCTCGCTATGCCTTCATCCCATGCAGTGATGTCTGGTGTGCTTTTTGGATGTGTCATCAATCAGCTTGAACTGCCCCGCGGGGCGGTGAACATCGTCTTTGGTAATTATCAGACATTTGTGAAGATTCTGCAGGACAAGCGCGTTCAGGCGATTATTTATTCTGGATCCAGGGAGCATTGTGATTCCATCCGGCGGGATAATGTTGGACAGATCAGCCGTCTGCTTCTCTTACAGTCTGGTGGCAAGAATGCGGCGATCATCGATAGCGAAGCGAATGTGCAAGAAGCCGTCCGCTGTGTGATGTACGGGGTGATCAAGAACGCTGGACAGCTGAATACTTCGACCAGTCGCGTTTATGTCCATGAATCGATCCTAGAAAGTTTTAAAAAGGAAATGATCCGTGCGGTTCGCGCTCTTCGGATAGGGCCAACCGATGGAGCGGATGACCCGCATCTGGGCCCCCTCTACGCACAGAAGGCTGTGGACAAGTTTCTGCGTTATCAGACTATGGCCAAGCGTGAGGCGTCGGACACCTGGGTTTGGGGTAAAGTGCACAACACTGGAACCAATGGATACTTCGTTACACCGGGTGTGCATTTCTTTGAGGATTTGGATTCCAGTAGTTCGTATCAGAGCAACGTTCTGATGTGTCCGGATGTGGCTGTCTATGCTTTCAAGGAAATCGAGCAGGCTTTCCATGCAGCGAATAATACGGATGCAGCCCTTGTCACGTCTTTGATCGGACCTGTGGCTAAGATTAAACCCTGGGTGAGTCAGTTGCGAGCACCTAACGTTTTGCTCAACTTGCCGACCGTGGGTATGGATGTCAATCTTCCTGTTGCAGGCCGAAAGCTCTGTGGCGATTACCGCCTTAATGGCTTGGGAATTGCTTACCTCCTTGCTTACCCCCAGGCTTGCCAGGCGAGCACCCGTGAACTGAATGAATTTGCAGCCTGGCCGGCATTAGATTGATTGAGCCGGGCATCCTTTTGTGCTTCTATGGCCTTGTGTGCAGTGCACAGACGACCTTGCCAACGAAGTATCAAGAGGTGCCCCCTGCAAGAACATATACGCAAGCTAGCTGAATATTGGGCCACGGCAAAAGTATTTGATGAGAAGACTCGACAAGAAATCGCCGATCTTCTTCGGGCCAATAATGAAACCGAACTGACCGAACGATTCTATCGAGATTTGGAATTCGGCACGGGCGGGATGCGCGGGATCCTCAGTGCTGGTTCCGCACGAATGAATATCTATAATATTCGTAAAGCCGGTCAGGCTTTTGCGGACGTTTTAAGTGCTCACTTCGGCGACTCAGCCGCAAAATCCATTGCAATTTCCTATGACTCCCGGCACTCCTCACGCGAGTTTGCCGAAGCGACCGCCGAAGTAATGGCGGCGAATGGGATCAGTGCCTATATCACCAAAGAACTCCGGCCGACTCCTATGCTGTCGTTTATGGTTCGGCACTATGGATGCAAAGGTGGGGTCTGTGTGACAGCAAGCCACAATCCTGCCGAATACAATGGCTACAAAGTGTATTGGGAAACGGGAGGCCAGATTGTGCCTCCTCACGATGAAGCGGTGATCAAACGTTATTCCGAAATTACCAAATATGAATCGATCCGTTTTTTGCCTTTTTCTGAAGGCGTGAAAAAAGGTCTGATTCATGAGGTCGGTGCTGAATTTGATGAGATTTATTTTAAAGAAGTTGAAAAACTTTCGGTTCGCAAACAGGGACGCGATAGCTTTAAAATCGTCTATACTCCTCTGCATGGAACGGGGGCCTATCCGGTCCCGGAAGCTCTGAAACGTTATGGATTCCGCGACGTGGTCGTGGTGCCAGAACAGGCGAAGCCAGATGGTAATTTTCCAACCGTGAAGTTTCCCAATCCTGAGGAACCGGAAGCCATGCGAATGGCTATCGATTTGGGTCGCAAGCTCAAGGCAGATCTGGTTTTAGGAACTGACCCTGATACGGATAGAATTGGTATTGTGGTCCGAGAAGGCGATGAATACCGCATCTTCAATGGCAATCAAATCGGTTCACTGCTGGTTGATTTTTATCTTTCTGGATTGAAGGATGCTGGTCGTATGCCTGCCCATCCTTTAGTGATCAAAACCATAGTAACGACCGATCAGCAGGAGCACATTGCGCAGCATTACGGAGCCACTTGTGAGGAAACCCTTACAGGCTTCAAATGGATTTGTCAGCTGATCGATGATATCGAAAAAGGTCGCAGCAAACCCTTTCGCCAGTATGTTTGCGGAGGCGAGGAAAGCTATGGTTTCCTTGCTGGTACTTTCGTTCGTGATAAGGATGCCGTGAGTGCCTGCTGTATCGCGGCGGAAATGGTCGCTTATTATAAGTCACAGGGCAAAACCTTGAGCCAGGTTTTGGATCAACTGTACCTGCGGCATGGTGTTTATCTCGAATCTTTGGCCACACTCACCTTACCTGGTAAAGAGGGTGCTGAAAAAATTCGACTGATGATGAGTCGTTTGCGAGCCGATCCTCCACGAGAAATAGCCGGTGCTGCGGTGCGGGTTCTGAAAGACTTTGAAGCGCAAAGCCAGATCAGCTTTGATAAGGCCGAAAAGAAAACCAGCCCGCTGCATCTGCCGCAATCCAATGTCTTGCAGTTTCTATTGGCCGATGGATCGAAAGTGAGCGCAAGGCCATCGGGGACCGAACCGAAAATTAAATTTTATTTTTCTGTTTATCAGCCTTTGAGCAAGACCGATTCAGCAGCAGAATTGTCTGCCGCTAAGGAGCGTTGCGCCAAACGATTGACGGAACTCGAGGCCGCCTTCAATGCGATGGCCCGCTCCTGAGGGGGCGGATTCTTCCGCGAAAGCTCAAGTTTTTCCAGTTTTTTCCGATAGGCCCCAAGTCGCGACCAGGACTAGGAACAAGTCCTGGCGCGCCTATCCCCCGCCCAGCCTAAAATGTGCTATTATAAGAGGTGATGAGCGGTAGCTCTCGACCCGCATTTCGGGTTCGTCCTTGATAAGGAAAGCCTTCATGAAAACAACGATCTCATTCCAGGTGGCCTGCCGCGTCCTTGTTATTCTCTGCTTTTTCTGTGGTGTGCCTCCTGCTCACGCCGAATACAAAAAAGCGACAGAAGGCCGTGAAGTGGTGATGAACAAGCTTTATCCCAAGTCTGAGCGCTTTGAACTCGGTCTGCCGGCTGTTGGCTTTGTCATGAATCAATCCTATGTGAACACCTTTCTTTTGGGTGTGGATGCTAGCTACTTTTTAAATGAAACTCTTGGGTTTTCCTTTGTTGTGAACAAAGGTGTGAATCAGGACAAGGGCGAACGGTCCTGCATTGAGAACTTTTATTACGATCCTAGCAACGAAGTGGGTGTGGCTTGTGGGGAAGTTGGTAACCTCAGAAATGCTGATAGAAATAATGATCAGTTTCCACGCTACGGGCCGGCCTATGTGCCGATTCGGGAGTTGCAGCAGATGCTTTTTGCCAACGTGATTTGGACACCGGTTTATGGCAAGCAGCTGGTTTACTTGGGGGCGACCAGCTACTTTGATTTATTTTTAGAGTTGGGTGTGGGTCTGGCGAATTCGAAATTTTATCCCAAGCAGGAAGTTCTTAAAAATGGCAACCTGCCACGGGGGATTTATATCGATCCCACGGATCCGGTCAATGATCCGGCGCAAGCTGCTGCCAATAATGCCAAGATCGGGGCTTTACCGGAACAAGCTCAATTTTATGGAGTTGCCGGTCGTCCACCCGCGCGGGCTGAAAATAATCCGCTGCTGAATCTTGGTCTGGGACAGAAGTTTCATTTCGGTAAAATGTTCCATTTCAAAGTCTATGTTCGCAACATGACTCTCTTGGGAACGGACCAGGGCTTTGAAAATCTGTTTGCGCTTTATGGCGGCCTTGGCTTGCGATTCTAAGATTAGCTCTGATGGACGAAAAAAAACCGGTTTTAAAACCGGTTTTTTTGCTTTGGCAGAGTGTCTCAAATCAAAACGGTAGTTTGCACAAAAAAATGACATACAAAAGAAAAATGCTTATTTTTCGGATAGATACTTTTCATATCATGCAATTTTGAGAAAAAGTGTAAAGATCGGGTTTTGCCTGACAGAATTTGGCTGACCTGGTATTACTAGTATGTTTCCCTGAAATGTAAAAGCAGTTCTTTACATCATGAATCAGAACTGCTGCAATGGAACAGCAGTGGCCGTCAAAATTTTTCTCGTCAAAAACACTAGCAAATCGCAGTCAAGATCTAATTCCATTTCCTCATCGGTTTCGGGAAACACTATTTTTCTTGAACCTAAATCATCTTCTTTCGAGTGAACTACTGCATTTCGAATCGAATATAGTCTCTTCACACACTCAGCCACTAATTGGTCACCGCTGCAAGTCTTGGGAACAACGACATCTGTCGCTAAATTTTGCCGGGAAAGGTGATCTTTCAATTCGGGGTCATTATCAATAAAATCTTTTAGTTCAGATGAAGAAATATGCTTCCTCATAAGGCTTTTAAGTTGTTCTTCTTCTTTTTTTGTAGGATTCAGCCATTGGGGTTGAATGGCATTAAGCAGTCGTGAGATTTGATCCTCTTTCGTTGAGTCAAAAGAAGGATCTTGGATGATTGACTTAATCTCCTTGAAAGCGGCTTCACGGCCGACTCTTATGAAAAAGAATTCAAGAGCTTGGTAAGCAAACAAGAATCTCAGGGAGGGGATGAATCTGAAACCTTGCGCGAGCAAGTACAGAATCCCTGGAATATATTCATAAGTTTCTGACGGAAAAGACAATACAAGTGCTTCAGAAGAAAGGCGCTCTTTTCTTTCATTCTCTATTCTGTTAGTCCTCATTGACTTTTTTACAAAACGCTTTAAGCGTAGGGAGATTCCTCGCTTCAATTCAATTTCAAGAAGGATCGGTATCGCATAAGATCGGATTGCATTTTCAATTGCATCAGATGTGAAGCTTTTTAAGTTCGTAATTGACAGAGTTTTCGAGTCCGAATCTTTTCCGTGAAAAAGAACTTTATGCTGGTGTGATGCCTTTCCAACTCTAATTGTAGGCCAGTCAGAAGTGGGAGGCTCAATTATCACTTCATTTTGGCCATTTGCAAACAGCCGAAACGTTGGTACCAGAAATAATCTGGAAGTTCCTGTTAGTGTAATTTCCGCAGTTTTGGATTCAAAATCATAAATGCCTTCCAAATTGTTTAGAAAGGCTATAGGTTCGAACTTTATATCGTGAAATGCTTCTAAGCTGTCGGGAAAATATAGCCAGTGCTTATTTGGATAAAATCCTGTTCTTACAAATTCAACTTGAAAACCATGCAGATCCTGAAGCAAGGAGGCTTCTGAAAAGATCAAACCTGATTTTTCGCATCTTTGCTTTATAGCTTCGATTTTTGCCTTGTGTTCAGGCTCACCAATATAACAACGATTTTCATTTATGGATCCCATTTTATCCACAGGCCTTGGCTCCTTGTTAGGCGAATGACAGACTTTGGTGGCGACAATCAATTTCTTCCTGACGAAGGAATTTCCTTATCAAATTCGCCAAGTATTTTCTTCAAGTCCTTATTAGGAAAAGGAATGGAGTTTTCTGGGATTAGAAAGTCTATTTGACTCATCTGGAATCCTCTCTGCCGAACATGAAAGGCAATTCTTTGCCATCGTTCTTTCCACATGCCTTCAAGCTTTTGATATTTAGCTAATTCGATTTTAAGTTTCTCATTTTCAAGTTGCAGTTCTTCGTTGGTTTTCAATGTTTGATTCGGTCGTCCTGCTACCTCACCGGATAGAGATTTCTTAGCAAAATCATACGCTGCTTTAAGTTCTGGTTTCGCCTGCAAAGCTTGTCTGCTGAATCCGAATCGATCTTCCAACATTTCCCATGTCAGCTTCGGTCCGAACTGCCCGACTGCCCAACGATCCAGGTCTGCGACCATATAAGACACATCCTGTTTGGACATTTTTCTTGACATCTTATTCACCTATTAAATCCTCCAAAAGCTTATGGGAATCAAACTCTGACACGTTATTTTCTTTGAGCTGTTGGGAAAGAACTTTGATTTTCTTCTCGTTGTGTGCCAGCCAATCACTACTCTTTCTTGATTTCTTTTGCTTGGACAAGGCTTCGGCGGTTTCCCTGGCAATGGCAGTCATGGCATACTGACGTTTCAATTCTTCCACCCGACCTTGATCATTCTTGACCCAGACGTAGTCTTTGCAGTCTGCCGAGCATTGAAGATGCCTCTCACAAGGGGTTTGGGCGAAATTGTGCACGCAGAGACCCGCTCCAACATCGTGTACTGCGTTCACACGCGCTTTAAGATAGGCCTCCTGAAATCCAACTGGGACATAGCTTAGCTGTTCGACGATTTGACCGCCAATTAGGCCTTTCTTGATATCTTCCCTCAGCAGAAGAGCGCGCTTCTCGCGGCTTGTGTGCTGGTAAGCTTTGGTGTCTCGCGGATTTTTTCGGCCGAACCATTCAGTCTGTAGAAGTTCGCTGAGGCCGCCTTCGTCCAGCAACGTATTCAAAGTGTGTCGAAAGCTGTGAGAGTTGAAATCGGCTTCCACAGCGGAGGAGGCATACTCACGAGTTAGATCCTCGAAATATCGCAAAAAAGTGGTAACCATCGAATGTGTGCACTGTGAAGCAGTCCAGGGCTTGTCTGCGCCTGAATGGGTATATCGACCGTGTTTAACTATGAGCAGATCCTTCAGAAAATATTCTTTTCCTTGCTGATCGACATGGAGCGGAGTGCAAAGATTTTCCGATATGTCCGTCTTGCAGTAGGCGACAACGCCTGCTTTGGTTGTGCCGTGCTTTTTTTCTTTTCGTTGCCCTTGCTGCTTCTCAAGTTCAACGGCAAAGCCATTTGTTCGAAACCAGCCATTCGGGGTAAGGCTATTCGATGGTATCCCCAATGCTTCCAGTTCCTCTGCGAACAGAATCTGGGTCTCCGACACCTTGTCAAGGAATCTGATGTCCGGGCCTTTGGTCTCCTGAATGAAGGCCGCTGTTTGCCTTGCTGAGGCGCAAAGCTCGTTTAGCTCGTCAACGACCCCTTTCACAATTTCGATCGTATCTGAGGGCAAATAGAGGCGTCTGCGAGGGGTAAACGTATCACCCTTGGAAACCTTTCGGGGGAAATACTCGATGTACGATCGGCCATCACTATCTTGACCTATCTCCTGGACTGGAAGCAGCGAGATTTCGCTGAACCGCCTGCCTAGACAGGCCAGCAGACTAAGGATTAGGACATAGATTCGGTATTTGTGATTCGGTGGGACGTTTTGATAAAGCTGACCGATGACGCGGAATACTGCTGGATCGACAAGCTTATCGCCCTTTGTTTGTAATACTTCCGGGTCGTCAAGGCGTTTGTGATCAAAGCCTCCAGTATTTTCTGGACGTTTCATTCCAGAATATTTGTATTCCAGGTAGATACGACAGAGTTTATTCGCATCACAATGTGCCGCCAATTCCCCAATGGCCTTGTGCAAATTATAGGCGACGCCTTCGCTGTAGAGCGCGGAAATCTGTCGGGAAGCGTTATCAAGGTGCTCGGGGATCAATTGAGCCACGCCACGTTTCTGCTTCAAGGCTTCAAACGCAACGCAGGCAACTGCCGTGATGAAATTCCTTTGGTTTGGAGCCGATTGATGCCTTCGGTGAAAACGAAGAATGAGCAATGCCTTTGCCAAGTCGGCCCATTCGCCCGGGAGCGGCTCTCCTCCGAGCTTTGGAGGGAACTGAAAATTCAAGGAAAGGCTCTGAACATTCTTTCCTGTCAACTTGATCAAGCGCCCATCGTTGATATTCCAGGTTGGCTGTTCCCATACAATATTTTCGAACCCAAGTACCTTCAGCAGTTGCGCTTTGGCAATCAATTCGTTGAAGTTTCTGGCTCTATCATGATCCAACTTGCTGACAAAGGGTATGACCCGAGCTTTTCGCTGCGAACGCCCATCAGCCATGGTTTGCCTCGCGTTTGCATTGTTCAGCGACTTGAGCGACTGCGACAATCACCTGATCCAGTTGAATCCCGAGTCGCGCATTTTCGTATTTTTCCATCCTGTCCTCTCGGCTTGCCAGAAGGCATTCCAAGACATTTTCGTGATCTGCGTGTCGGTAGGGTTGAAATTTTGGGCAGAGGTAGCATGAGAAAGGAGGATCGAGGTGGCAAATCGATTTTTCGCCGCAGATACCAATGTCTATATGGTCTTTGGGGTTCAACTCATTCACGAAGGATAGGTGCTTATCATTCCTATCGCCGATCGTCGCCTCAGTGTCCTCATCAATGATCTTGCCTTTGAACATCTGGAGGTATTTGGCAAAACCCTTGGCTGCTGCCTTGTCCAGATGCTCGACGATTGTCCCGGCGAGTTCGAAATATACCTGAACATGCTGAGTATCTGTATGATCGAGAATTCTTGCGAGTTCTTTTCTGCTGATACCGTCAGAAGCCAAGCTGGTGGCCAGAGTGTACCTTAGGCGCCGGGTGTTGATATGCAGAAGTTGTCCGGTAATTGGAGAGACAATCTTGTGACGAATAACAAAATCCTTTAGCATCTGGCTTATTTCGCTATTTGTCATATTGAAAGAGTCACTTACATGACCGGCGGCTCGATTTCGAGCTGGCCTGATAAAGATAGGTCGTTCTATCTCCATCAGGCCGTGAGTGCCTTCCAGAAGGCATTTGATCGATCGATTTGCAGCGATCATATTTTCGACGTGCTTGGCAAACTGAGGGTCCAAATATTCATCCAGAAGATCATCGCGTGGATGCAGTTGGCGCTTCTTAATGCGAGGCATCTTGATTATATGGCAGGGGCTTTCGGATTCGGGAGCCAGAGTCACAAGATCAGATTCGCGTAAGTAGGTTAGGTTCGCAGGATTCCGGCCCAGAGCAATGGCCAATGCCAATACCGCCTTTTGCTGGAGGTGTTCGAGTTCTTGGCTTTTGTCGTCTCGCAGAGCGCTTATTAAGAGCGGAACTTCCAAAGACCTGTGGAGGGGGCCTCGGTCTGGATCTTCCATCCTGACAGCTTCGCCTTTCGGATTCCCAGGAATGACCATGCCGTCAAGTTCCATCGCAAAAGCTGGACAAAAGCCTAGCTCGGCGTAGTTTTCCGCGCACCAGATGTACCATTGAATTGGTCGATAAAGTGCCCAAAGTCGGTGCTTGGCCCTGGCTTGGAAGATCGATTTTTCGACTAAGGCAATCAAGGGCTCTTTGAGCTGGTCGCCGTTCAGGCTTTGATTTAGCGGGAATTCATGCTGTATCGAAAAGAATTCCAGTCGAAGGGATTTCATTTCCTGAACTGCAGCATGGGTTGAGGTCGTCTCGCCTCGGTATATGACCCTGCGCTTTGCAGCCCATTTCAGCAGTGGGTTCTCAATACTGCTGAAATCAATTACGCCGCTCTCATAGGGCAGCGGAAGCCGCCACCGGTCACCGCTGATTTCGACAGTAACCCCCTCTCTTGTCATGACTTGCTCTGGGATATCAAGCCATCCATGCTGTTCAACGAGCTGTGCAAATGAGGCTGCAGCCATATTGCGATCCTATGAGAGTAATTTTTGCTGGAATTTTCTTAGAGCGAGATTGGCCTGCTCCTCTATCTCCTGGGCGATGTAGACCGATTGAGACTCTAAACTGCTGTCGCCTCGCAATAGAGCAAGGGCTTGGCGTCGCCGTTCTTCATCGACTCCAGCTTCTCGCAGGGCTCTTTCAATTCTGCTTGAGAAAGTGTGCCGTAGGGATTTCGCGCTTAGATGTTCAGGAAGTTCACTTGAAAACTGATTGCGAAGGATCTGATAGAGTTGGGTTAGAGACGACTGGGATAGAGGGATTCCTTCGTCGCTTAAGATAAGGTAGTCCGACTCATTTTCTGATTTCGATTCAAGTATATCCCGCCATTCCATGATGTAGCGGTCTAACTTTGCAGCGAAGGAGGGATCATCAATCGGTAGAACGCGGCCATTGCGCTTGATTTGAGGTCGAGGTTTGCGGGTATCTTTTAGATCTGGAGGTCTGCGCCTGACTCGGATGCAGGAAATTGCGCCTATCTCGATATCTTCCACACGTAAGGTCAAAAGCTCACCCGGGCGCAGGCCGTAATAGAGCATAATCATGGTCGAGATGTAGTTTCTGAATCTGACTGCGGGATCTCGACCAATCGGATCAGGACGATCAGGATTAAGGCAGTCGATAAGAAATTTAGCTTCCTTGTCGGTTAGGCCCTTCCGAATGCCATTATTTTGAGGAGGGGCGCTCATGAACGCTGAATCAAGCCATTTCAAAATCCTGACAGATTGTTCCCGTATGCGCTCGTAACGCAGATCAGTCAATGGCAAGGAGCCCAGGTACATATCGTAGCGCCATGCCACATACTGTCTAATTGTAGTAAGGCGTTGGTTAAACGTATGAGGGGACACTGCAGATCGATGAATTGAGGAAAGCTGGCTTTGTTCAAGACGAAGGGCTTCAACGATTCCACCCCTTACCTCTGCTTCACTAAAACCTCTCCCAGTTTGTATCCGGTCCCAGAGATCGATGTCGTGATGGTCTAACCATCGATAGAAGACAGCAAGTTCTCGCAAGTTCCTGGTCAGCGTATTGGAACTGAGAGCCCGTCTCCCCAGTATAAACTCGTTGGGAGATGGTATTGGCAACCCCTCCTTATCCAGGAGGATTGGAATCTGTTCACCGGAGGGATGAGTGATGACATCAACTTGCAACTGCTACCTCTTCAGGTTTACAAAAGAGGTAACCTACGAACTTCTATCTTGTCAAAAAGATTATTATGCAAACTAAACTGATGAAGCCAATCTGACTTTACATTTAAAATAAAACGCCCCGCGCTTCTTTACAGGAAGGCGGGGCGTTTATTCTTCAACAATTTAAGCTGTTTGCCTTGGATTAAGCATTCCAATCTTAACAAGTTGGAATTTATGTTCCCTAAAACGGAATATCATCCAGGCTGGAAGTATTGTGGCTGCCGAAGACGCTATCCGAAGGTGGCTCAACGGGTGGAGGGTTAAAGCTGGACTGGCTGGAAGGGCTGTCATAGCTGGTGGAGTCAGTGCGACCCGCCCCGCTCCCAGCGCCGCCAAGAAACTTGACACTGTCCGCCACGATATCGGTGGAATATCGTTTCTGACCGGATGGATCGTCCCAAGAACGCGTTTGCAAACGGCCTTCCACATAGGCCGAACTGCCTTTCCGCAGATATTTTGCGCAATTTTCAGCCTGTTTTTTCCAAACTGTAATGCGATGCCACTCGGTCTTTTCCTGGCGCTGTCCGCTTTGATCGGTCCAGCTGTCGGTCGTTGCTACGCTAAAAGAGCAGAAAGGCACGCCACTTTGTGTGTAGCGAAGTTCGGGATCCTTGCCTAAGTTGCCGACTAAAATCACTTTATTAACAGAAGCCATCGCCTTCCCCTTTTTATCCTAAGCTCGAAAGTCTATTCTGAAGTGTTGACCAACCCGGCCCAGATCTTGGGATTGGACGCCACGGCCTGCAGTGGTTATAACTAAGCTCGTGACTGGGTCACAAGGAGAAATTACCGGGCTGGTTTAAAGTCAGCGGACGACATTTTCCCGCAGTGAACACAGCCCTTGCCTGAGGAGCCTCTAAAATATGATCCTGAATTATACCCGAGCATGGATCGGTGGTGGCTTGGCTTTGCTGAGCGTAAGCCTGTTTTGGGCCTGTAAAACCGAAGAAAAACTTCCCAAGCTTGGTGAATCTATTGCCGGTCCTGTCGATGTTGTCAGCTCTCCCACCGGCAATTACTTCTACGTCTTAAATTCCGACTATGAGCGCAAGTTTAACCAGGGTTCGATCCTGGTGATCGATCCTGAGACGACCCCGCCAGCGAAAGTCGCCAGCATAGCCGTTCCGCGCATGGGACGTTCGCTGAACATTGGGCAGAATTTTCTGCTCGTCACTTACGATGCTGTGGCAGAGGGTGAGCTCCGCCGGGTAGAGCTATGGGATCTGAAAGACGAAAGGAGTCCAGTTTTGGCCGGCGAGTGGTCGATCGGCTGCTCACCGATAAATGGTATTATCGCTCCCACGCAGCCTTATTTTGCCGTCGGTTGCACGACCGGTGAAGTGTATATGGGAAGCTTGAACAGAAGTAACGTGGCAGCTTCGACTTTGGACCTCGTGCGTGGTTACGGTTATGCGCACCGCGCTCTTTATTTCTACGAAGGGGCGTCCACCTGGTTGATGGGCTTCCCGACCGATGTCGATACCCCTGATGTGGAGGATTTCGCAGCGACCGATGTGAAAACCTATGAATTAACGTCCGACAGTATGAAGGACGGTGCCGATGAAGTACCTGACAGTTTGCAGGATACGCTGCAAGCGCGTCGTCGACCCAACGCTGGCTATCCCTACCAGATGTTCCTTTACAATGTGACTACTGAGGAGGCTGCTTCCAAGGCTGACCCTGAAATTGGCACGGCCACTTTCCGATATGTGGCCACCGGCACCTTTGCTAAACCGAGCCTAGTGAACAGCGAAATGCGCTACATTTATTTCACAGTTCGTGACATCGATGGGACACCATCCTCGACCGAAGGCACGGTTGAGCTCAATAATCGATTCTATCGGACCAACTTTTGGATGGCACAATCCACTGTGGGTGGGACGGGAGAAGTCTTTTTCCTCTCGCAACGAGGCAACAGCTATGGTTCCCCCAGCAATAACGTTCTGAAACTTCAAATCAACCCAACGGCGCTGGCGAATGCAACGAGCACCAAGTTTTCGGAGATCTTTAAGGTCGAGCGAGTCTATGGTTTCGCCAATGATCGGGATAGTACCGGCCGATATCCAGGCGCCTTCGCCGTGACGGAACTGGATGGCGAACCGATGCTCTTGATTAATCATTTCCGCGACCTCATCAACTTCCGCAATGCACCTTTCTATGGCATTACCAGGAAGTTCCTGAACGCTCCTTTTTCCCAGGAGCAAGCTTCAAGCTTTGATTCGACTACTTTTGACGCTTCTTTCTACCAGTTGGCTGTGGCCAGTTCCGGCAAGGTTCTCACTTGTTCTTTCTATGGCAACGCACTCTTCTTGTTTGATGCGCGTCCGCGTAATAGTATGAGAGATCAAACTCCGATTCGGATTGAGTGATAGGCCGTAAATTTGGCAGATCTAACCGTGTCCCGCGTCGAAGATGCTTTATTGAGAAGTATCGCGCGGGACTGCGGATTTGAGGGTCCTGCATGCATCTTAAAAAGTTGATTGTTTCAGGGTTCAAGTCCTTTGCGGACAAAGTCACGCTGCACTTTGATGATGGCATCACGGGAATTGTCGGGCCCAATGGCTCTGGCAAATCCAATGTGATCGATGCCGTACGTTGGGTCATGGGCGAACAGAATGCCAAGCACCTGCGTGGTGAGGTGGCGACAGACATTATCTTTGCCGGATCGGATCGACGCAAACCACTGGGAATGGCAGAGGTCACGCTGGTCTTTGATAACAAAGATCAAAGCCATTTCTGCCCACCGGAGTATCGGCACGAGCCGGAAATCGCGCTGACACGCCGCCTCTATATCGATGGTGAACGTGAATACTTTATCAATAAGAAAGCCTGCCGACTGAAAGACATTGTCGGCTTCTTTGCCACCACCGGTTTGGGTGGGCGCAGCTATTCCATGATTCAGCAGGGTCAGGTCGATCGTATCCTCAATGCCAAGCCCGAAGATGTTCGCGAAATTCTGGAAGAGGCGGCAGGCACGCTCATCTTTAAATCACGCCGCCAGGCGGCAATGAAAAAGCTTGAGTCGACGCATGAAAACCTTAAGCGTATCGATGATATTCTTACTGAACTGGCGAAGCAACTCGACAACCTCAAAGAACAGGTGGAGAAAGTTGCGGCTTGGAAACAAGTGAGCGGAGCACTCCGAGACGCGGAGCTGAAGCTTTTTGCTCATAATTTCCGGCATTTTTCCTCGCGGCTTTTGGAAATAGCTCATCAGCTCGATGGTGATACAGATAGTGAAGTCAAGGCTATGACCGATCTATCGAGCCTGGAAGCCCGTGTGGAAGAATTGCAAGGGCAACTCTCGGAATCAGATCCTGAATTGGATCAATTGCGCGAAGAGATATCCAATCTGCGTGAACAGATTGTGCGAGCAGAAGGCACTATTACAGCCGCTATGCGAACCGCAGAGCAAGGCCAAAAGCGTCTTGGGGAACTGCAGAGTCATATCGACGAAGATCAGGAAAGCCTCTCTGCTCTGGAAAATTTAGTCAGCACCAAAGAAGCAGACTATGTTCGCATGCAGGCTGAAGTGGAACGACTGCATGATTTGATATCTTCCTATCAAGATGAAGTGGATCAGGTGGAAGAATCGGCTCAAGTTTTTGAAAACCGTTCGCAAGAACTGGAAGATGAAATCAAAAACCTTGAGCTGCTGCTGGAAAGCAACCGCCTGCGCTGTGAAAGTATTGAGCGTGATCGAAAGCGCAACCTGATCGAATATCAAAACTATGAATCTCGTCAGGAAACCTTGCAGCAGTCACTGAAGACCATCGCGGATAAATTGGGTCAGGCGCGCAGTCTTTTGAATGATCGCCAGGCGGGATTGGATCAGGAACTGCAATTGAAGCAGGATTTGGAATCCGAGGTCCAAAAGCGCGAAGAAACTATTCGTGAGGGTTCTCACCGGCGGGATGAATACAAAGACACCTATCTCAATGCTCGTGCACGTCTGGGTTCGCTCGAGGAAATGGAAGCTAGCAGTGGTGATTTGAAATCCAGTCTGCAGCAGCTTTATACCAAGCATCCGCAATCAAGGCAGCTCGTCTATGGAGCACTTACTGATTTTATCGCCTTTGATAGCCGTATCGAAGAGTGGGCTCCTCGAGCCGTGCATGCTTTCGAACGTTGGTCGGAGCGATTGATCATTCTTTCCGGCAATGAATTGAATGAACTGATTCGATTGGTAAATCAGGAGCAGCTCAGTTCCCTGCCTTTGAGTTTGGCCTCGCTTTGGAAGGCGGAGGATCTGCAGGAGATTCGTCTCTGGGCAGAAAACTATGATGCCATTCCTTGCTTGGATGTGCTTAAGGTCCAGAGCGAGCATAAGTCCACCCTTGATGTTTTGCTGCGACGTCTCTATTACCTGCCTTCGGTAAGCCTGACAGAGACCGAGCTTCGGTCATTGCCGCATGGGCTCATTCTCTTTACGGCCCAGGGTGTACTGGTCAATTCTCGTGATGATTTGCTGCTCAGTGGCACCCAGGCCAAAGGCAGCTTAAGCCGCAAAAGTGAAATTGAAATTTTGGCTCGGCAATTGAAAGAGAGCGAATCCAAACTGGCCTCAGCGCAGAGCGAAATGGATATTCATGAGCAAAAGCAAGCTGAGGATCGCTGGCGATTGAAGGAATTGTCTGATCGTCTTGGCAATCATAATCAGGATGCACTCGCCGCGATGTCTGAGATGCAAACGCTCTTGAATCAAGAAAATCATCAGAAAGATGTTATCGAACAAAATCAGGTCCGCATTCGGGAAATCGATCAGCGTGAAGCGGATTTGAAGCGCGAGCTCGAACAGTTGGGCGAAACGCGTATCTCCCTTGGGCAGGAAAAGGAGGTTCAGCAGGGCGAATTGGAATCCCTGCAGGAAGAATCCTCGAGCATTGCTGAGCGCAAAGACGAAGTGATGCGCGTGCATCAGCAAAGACAGTTGGAGTTAGCCAAGTTTGAAACTCGTTCTCAATCCAATCGGGAGAACTTGGAGCAAAGCCGTCTGCAATTGAACAAGCTGCAGACGACGATTTCCCGGCGATATGAAGAAAAGAACCGGCTCGATGTCGAAGTCGAGCAGGCAGATGTTAACCAGGTGCAGGCAACCCAGGAAATCGAAGTCTATATAAGGCGCCGTGAAGAGCTGGAAGCTCAACTGGCCGAACGGCGGGAGCTCAGTGCCGGCGTCCTCGAAGAGCTGCGCGTGATAGAAAGTCGTGCCCGTGAGGCGCGCGATCGACAGATGGAATTGCAAAGATCCAAGTCGAAGAAAAGTGTAGAACTCGAGCGATTGAAGCAGGTGAGTCGAGGTCTATTGGATCAGGCTCGGGAGAAATATCAGATCGATCTGATGAATTTTGAGTTCCAAGAAGATCCAAACTTTGATGCTGACAAAACCAATCGGGAAATCAGCAAAAATCGCCAGCAGTTGGAAGGTATGGGCGGAGTCAACATGGTCGCAGTCGAGGAATATGAGCGTATTTCCAAACGCCATGAATTTATCGATGCGCAGAAAGAAGAAGTTCTCGGCAGTATCCTCCTCCTCCAGGAAGCGATTGATGAGATCGAGGAGACCTCCAAGGAGAAGTTCCTTAGCACTTTTGAAGTGGTGAATCAGAACTTTATGGAACTGTTCCCCATTCTCTTCCCGACTGGCGAAGCTCGTTTGGAATTGACCAGTGAGGATGCTCTGAATGCTGGGGTAGAAATCATGGTCCGCATGCCCGGTAAAAAGCCACGGAGTATGAATCTTTACTCGGGTGGTGAAAAAGCTCTGACGGCAATCTCCTTGATCTTCGCACTCCTGAAGACCAAGCCAACGCCTTTTTGTTTCCTTGATGAGGTCGATGCACCTCTGGATGAAGCCAACGTCGGGCGTTACAACAAGGTTTTGGATGCACTGTCTGATCGCTTCCAGTTTGTGGTTATTACCCACAACCGTAGAACCATGGAAGTCCTGGATCAGCTCTATGGCGTGACCATGCAAGAGGGTGGCGTGTCGACTGTCGTTGGGGTGGATATGAAGAAGGACCTTCCCGCTCACTTGCAAAAAGCTTTTAAAAAAGCCGAAGAAGCTGCGGCAGGAGCTACGGGAAGCTGAGAGGAGAGCATACGATGAGCGATCTCAAAGGACAGGTAGCTTTGGTCACTGGTTCAAACACGGGGATCGGTTTGGCGACGGCGACTGGTCTTGCCGCCCGTGGGGCGTTGGTGATACTAGGCTGCCGGGATTTATTCAAAGCCGAAGCCGCTCGCGTTGCTATTCTTCAGCAGCATCCGGGAAGCCAAGTGGAAGTCCTGGCGATCGATTTAGCCAGTCTGATGAACATCAGCAGTGCTGTCGAAGTGCTAAAACGTCGGCACAAGAAACTTCATATCCTTATCAATAACGCCGGAATAATGCCGACCAAACGCCAGGAAACCCGAGATGGAATGGAGCGAACTTTCGGTGTTAATCATGTCGGAACCTTTGCTCTGACCAAAGCGCTCCTCCCGCTTTTGAAGGCCTCTGCACCGGCCCGAATCGTGACTGTTTCATCGGCCTTGCATCGGCGAGCAAAGATGAATTGGGATGACTTGGAGTTTCGGCAGCGGCCTTACAAATCCATTGAAGCTTACAATCAATCCAAGTTGGCCAATGTACTGATGACTCGCTCTTTGGCTCGGCTCTTGGAAGGCAGTGGTGTGACAGCCCATGCCTTGCATCCGGGAGTCGTGGCGACCGAATTGGCGAGAGACTATCCAGATTGGTTGATGAGCTTAGCTGGCTGGTTTATGTTGAGCCCTGAAAAGGGAGCGCGCTGCTCTTTGTTCGTGGCGACCGATCCCAGTGTGCCAAAGCACAATGGAGCTTACTTTGAAGGTTCAAAAGTTAAGAAGCCAAACCCTGCAGCACTTTTAGAACAAGACCAGGATAAGCTGTGGAAGCTGAGTGAACAGCTGACGGCGGGGATGCCCTGAATTTAAACTCGCCTCCCTCGCAAGGAGTGAGGCGACAGGTTCAAATCCAATTGCTGAATCAGGACAGCAGCAAGACCAAGTCAGCCTTCCAACTTATCAACAATCAGCTGCACCAGTTCGTTGGGCTTATTATAAAAATCAGCAAAAGAATAAGTGTCGAGGAACCATTCTGTGATGGGGTCCTGCTCAGCTTCGCGGGTTTTTTTCACCAGTTGGGCCA
>JBGSRE010000394.1:0-3499 GCA_041737755.1 Oligoflexus sp. | reverse complement strand
CGAATTCTCCTTACGTTTGAGTGGTGCGAGCTATCAGGATATTGCCAATCAGGGTGGTGGTATCAAACATTCCATTCGCAGCACCCGAGCTGCGGATGAAGACCTACTCTTTCAAAAGTGTCTGAGTCAGCTTTGGGTTTTTCTGCGGAACGGTGTGACAACCGTGGAAGCTAAAACAGGTTATGGCCAATCCGTGCAGGAAGAACTGAAACTTCTGCGCATTCTCCGTAAAGTGGCCAAAGCCAGCCCCCAAACTGTAGCGGTCACCTGCCTAGCTTTGCACGATATTCCAACCGAAGTGACCAGTAAAGAAGCCTATATTCAAACCATGCGCGACGAACTTCTGCCGATTCTGGCGAAGACTCAACTGGCGGATTGGGTGGATGCGTTTGTGGAGAACGGTTATTTTACTGTTGCGGACACCGAAAGCTTTGCTCAGAAGGCCATTGCGCTTGGCTTGAAGCTGCGGATTCATGCCGATGAATTCAGTGATAGCGGTGCGGCCTTTGCGGCTGCACGATGGGGCGCCGCCAGTGCCGACCATGTGCAGCAAGCCAGTGATTCCGGTATCAAAGCTATGGCGGAAGCCGGAACAATCGCGGTGCTTTTGCCTGGCACCTCATTTTATACAAAGATTCCTTATGCAGTTGCATCCCGCTTTCGCGATGTGGATTGCCCAATTGCGGTCGCCAGCGACTTCAATCCTGGATCCTGCTTCATCAGTAATCTGCCATTTGCTGCTGGACTTGCTGCCCTTTACTGTGGCCTGAGTGCTGCGGAAGCATTGGTTGGGATTACCTGGAATGCGGCGCGAGCGCTTCGAATGGAAGAGCATAAAGGAGCACTCATGCCCGGTTATGATGCCGACATTATCGTCCATGGTTTAACGTCGATAGATCAATGGATCGCCAACTTCGGCCAGACCAAACCGAAAGAAGTTTTGATCGGTGGATCGCGATTAACCTGATGGCTGGCTTCAAGTAAAAGAAAAAAATTGATAGTCTCATGAGGAGCCGGAATCAAAATTCCGGATCTCTTCGTCTTGCCAAGATTCTGCCAATCATAAGAGCGAGACCGGATAAACTGGCAATAAAAAGTGGCGCTCGATTGGCCCCTTGCCCCATAAGATTTTCTAGAATGGGCGATTTAACTTTCACTCGGCTTGAAATCAATTCGGGGCGAGTATAAGTCGCGCTGCGATGATATTTTGAGTTAAAGTCCTCATAGCGAGAGCCCAAGTCGAATTCAGAAAAAGCGACGATGGTCTGCATGGCTTGAGTCACAGTCGGCAAACGATCCATCGTGCTCATCACATCAAAGTGCAGCACACTTTCGCGACCCAAGAAACGCACAGAATAATGTAAATTCCGAACTGCATTTTTACCCGCGCTGACACTCTTGGCCCAGAACATCGTGTGGGCTAAGGCATCATAGGCGGGTTCGACAGCCCATTCGATAGGGTCATTGTTTTTATCTTTCCGGGCTTTGCGGGTGATGGCTTCTTCCTCACGCAAGGCTTCCAAAATAGCTTTTGCATCCATTCTTACTGCATCCTGGCCTTCCACATGTCCGTCCTGGGTCGAAGTGATTACGATTCCCCAGGATGGATCTTGGAGTGTGAACTGCCTGGGGACGATCATCCCGAGTGGATTCTGTTCTGCTACTTGGGCAGCAGATTTGCCCCAGTTTTCGATCAGAATTCTCGTCGTATCCCGCGCATTGATGAAGCGATATTCGGCATCCAGACGAATGCTGAACTGTTCATTTTCAAAACGAATTCGGCCTTCTTGCTGACGAAGTTTGGTCTTCACGTCTTCGGCTTTAGCAGCCGTCCGTCGAGCCGCTAAAGCTTGAGGCGAAGGGAGTTGAGAGCTCATTGCCACCACAAAAAGAAAAATATTTTTCCAGTTCATCATGAGCTGCATCCTCAACAAACAATTCCATTTCCGTAAGCGAACCAATAGATGAGTCTTCCTTATACATGGTTTATGCCAGCTATAAGTCACTGATTTTATAAGATTGGGAATTGAAATAGTTAAGACATGTCGAGGAAAATGACAGTCCCTGGGTGTAATTTCAGGGACCTAGTCGATTGAGCGATCAGTTTAGAACTGGCTGCGGGCTTGAATCGCTGTCTGGGGAAAATCACTGAAGAATCCATCGACGCCCAGCTTCATAAGCAGGGTATACTCATCGACAGCAGATTTATATCCTTCGGCCAGAAATCGCTCCTCATCCCGCATAGTATAGGGATGAACTAAAAGACCAGCGGCATGAGCATCCGCAACTACGGGAAGAACTTCTCCCGTCAGTCTTTCCGTCACTTCAGCCTTGCCATCGCCATCCAGATCAAGGGCGGACGGAAGAGCCTTTCGTTTGAGAAAACTGTTTTTCCAGACGCCTATACCCGCAGCATAGCTGGCTACCAGATTCTTTAGGCTGTCTTTCTGGATCAAGTCACCATAAGTTTCTTTACGACCGGCGATTTTATAGTCATAGGGTTGGGCTTGGAAATCATCAAAGAGCTGCACCAAAGGCAATCGAATGCCCTTTGCCGCCATGAGTGGGGGCAAAACATCTTTCAGGTTGGAGACTTCAAAGGATTGAATGAAGACTCTCTCAGGGTTCACAAACCCAGTGTCCACAAGGACATTAATCAGAGCCTCCTCGAGTGGCAAACCCTGCTGACGGAAATAGCTCGGATGCTTAGTTTCGGGATAAATACCAACGGCACGACCACTCACTTTTTCATAGGCAAGGACCAGCGCAATGATTTCCCGTAGAGTTGGGATTTCGAATTGGCCGTTAAAGCTTTGATCACGATAATCGCGACTTTGCACTGCACGTAAGCGTTTAATTTCCGCCAGAGTAAAATCTTCGACGAAAAAGCCGTCCACAGCCTCTCCATCGACCATTTTCACCTTCCGTCGATTAGCATATTCTGGATACTTCAAGATATCCGTCGTATCGATGATATTTGGCTCATGTCGAGCGATCAGCTCGCCGTCTTGAGTCATGACCAAATCGGGCTCCACGAAATCAGCTCCCAATTCCATAGCAAGTTGATAGGAGGCAAGGGTGTGCTCCGGGCGCAAACCGGAAGCTCCGCGATGAGCGATCACCAGAGGAGCTTTCCCAGTCAAGGTGGGATAGGAACAGGATGGTGTCGCACCGACTGTGAAAGGCACAGAAAAAGCTAGAATCAGCAGTGAGGTTTTGAATCGCATCGTTGTTTTCCCTTGAGTTTGGAAAATTCAAGGTGAACTTAAGGCAAATGGGAAAAGTGATGAAAAAGAAGTTGTGAATTTATGATGAAGAGAAGGTTCGGCAAGAGCCTTTGCTCCTGCTGTTTTTTTGCTATCGACAGGTGCCCGAAAGCAAACCCGTCATCCCCAGCGCGAAGCGCGTCGGGGATCTGCCGGAATACCAACCCGTCATCCCCAGCGCGAAGCGCGTCGGGGATCTGCCGGAATACCAACCCGTCATCCCCAGCGCGAAG
>JBGSRE010000391.1:0-4675 GCA_041737755.1 Oligoflexus sp. | reverse complement strand
ATAATATAACTTCTATTGAACATAGCTGGAAGTTAAAATAAAGTATTTCTTATTTGACAAGACACTAAGACATCAGACTAGGAGACAGTTTCAGAGAGAGCCTAGAGTTTATAGAGCCAAACTCGTCCTTGAGACCCAGTCACCAGAATTCTGTCCTCTGATTCGGAAACAACGATCTGATGCAGAGGCTGCCCGTGCTTAAACACTTCACCTGCTTGCCAGTTACGTGATCCTTGCCAAATCCTAAGATCGCCGTCATCGCCGACGGAAAGTAGCCATGGCCTTTTTTTCAAAAAGCGCAGATCGTTGACCTTGGCTTGATGCCCCCTAAGGAAAATCGGTCTTTGACCATCTGGCGTTCCATCGGTGAAATCCCAGATAGAGATCTCGCGTCCACCACCCGCTGCAAAAAGTTGCTTTTTATAGGCAGAAACCTGTGGACTCCAATCCATTTCAGTCACCTTGCGTTCATAACCACGCATGACCAACGGTTCATTATTCTGGCGATCCCAGATGGCTACACTGGATTCCAAAAGTCCGGCATTCACATAGCGAAGGGTTGGGCTGCAAATTGCTTTCAATACAACCCCATGAAAGACCATAAACTCGTCAGACTTCTGTCCATCGAATGACAAAAACCAAACACCGCCGTTGCAGGCTGCCAGCAATTTGTTTTCCTCTGCCATGAATGACAGGGATGTTATGTTGTTTTTACAGTCCTTGCTGCTAAAGATTTTCATTTCTTGAAGGTCAATAAAAACTACCCATGCACCACAGCTGGCCGCGAGGAAACGGGAATCCTCCGACCAGACCAGAAAATCGATCCAGCGGCTCAGCGACTGTTTATCCATGCATATATCAATTGACTGAGTAGCCTCATTGGGATCAAGCGGAACGATCTCCAGTATCCCGGAGTCACCTCCTACCGCCAGCCAACGTCCGTTCGGTGCAAAGACGCTGGCGTGTATGGCACCTGTTTTGCCTTTAAATTCGCGCAAATATGTTCCATTCATGCTGTTGTGCAAACTCAAAAAACCCGACAGCCTGCCCATAGCCAGCAGAGTGCCATCGAAGCTGAAGGCGGAAGCACTCACATGCTCTTCGAATGATTTTTGATAGATGTTTTCGAGGGGCTTTATTGTAGGCATCCTTTGACTCCATCCTCTAATTGCCGACGATCGAGATTCCGACCAATGAAGATAATGCGGCTGGCCCTTGGCTTCTTACCCCAAGGTTCGCCCATAGCTGTTTCCAAAAGCATATGCACACCATGGAAAATCCCCTGCTGTTCCAGACCAGCCACGGACAAAATTCCTTTCATACGAAAAATATCCTGACCCTTCTCGCGCAGGAGACGGCTCATCCATTGGTTGATCTTGTCTCCATCCAGAAGCCCCGGCACTTCTACGCCGACAGAAGTGATGCTGTCATCGTGCTCATGATCGGTGTCCACCAAAAACTTAGGATCAATTTGTAGGGCTCGTTCCAGGTCAAATGCCTTGATATCCAGGACTTCCTTGAGATCCAGTTCGGCACGGACGGTTTTCTGGACGACTGCCGTGGCGTTCATGTCACGAATGCGTTGCTCCAGTCGCAGCAATTCATCGGCTGAAACGAGGTCGGTCTTATTTAGAATAATGACGTCAGCAAAAGCTATTTGCTCCTGCACTTCGTGACTATCTTCCCAGTGCAACATCACATGTTTGGCATCGACCACGGTCACAACCCCATCCAGTTTGGTGGCGGCCTTGATGTCCTCGTCAACAAAGAATGTTTGGACGACAGGGGCCGGGTCAGCCAATCCAGTGGTTTCAATGATGATGGAATCGAAGCGATCGCGACGTTTCATCAAATTATTGATAATACGGATCAAATCACCCCGCACCGTGCAGCAGATACAACCGTTGTTCATCTCAAAGATTTCTTCATCGGCATTCTGCACCAAATCGGAATCGATCCCGATCTCGCCAAACTCATTTTCAATCACGGCGATCCGTTTGCCATGCTGCTCGGTGAGGATGCGGTTCAGTAGCGTGGTTTTTCCTGCACCCAGGTATCCTGTGATTACAGTAACGGGAATGGGTTTAGTGATAGCTGTTTCCATGTTAATTCCTTTGTGTATTCAGGTTCAAATCCGCAGGTTTCCAAAAGCCTTTGGTTCAGCAGAAAATTTTTAAGCTTGAGTTGATCGGCCGTTTTACCTTGATCGACCACAAGGACCTCATCAGCCCACAACTTCATAAAGCCAAGGTCGTGAGTGGCAATAACCACAGCCGTCTCTGGATTGAGGCAGGAGCAGAGGAGTTTCAAAAGTTCACGCGTACCTTTACCGTCAAGTCCAGCCGTGGGTTCATCGAGGAGCAAGATTTTGGGCTCACAAATCAGAAGTCCAGCGAGAGCAGCTTTCTTTTTTTGACCTAAAGACAATGTGTGAGGAGCTCGTAGCTCTAAACCGCCCAAACCCAGTCCCTGGAGAAGCAAGATGGCCTGTTGTTCGCATTCTGCCGGGTCTTTTCCAGCCGCCAGGGGCCCGAGCATAACATCCTGGATGAGGCTTGGGGCGATGAGTTGATGATCAGGATCCTGCATTAAAAGCGCGGTTTTTATGTGTTTCTTGAAATCCTTTGCGGTCCGAGCGATGACCGGACAATCGTTAATATATAATTTACTCAGGGTGGCTGGAATCAAACCAGCCATGGCCAGCAGCAGAGTGCTTTTACCGGCTCCGTTGGCGCCGACCAGAGCCAGCCGTGCACCTTCTCTGATATGGATGTTGGCCCCAAGCAAGGCGACTTCATTCGGGTCATAACTGAATCGAATATCGTGAGCCACGAAAAGTCGTTCGATCATGAGAGCTCCTGCAGTAGCAAAGTCGTGCATGCGTAGACAAGGGATGCGGGTGCCAGATAAAGCGCTAGCGTCGACCAACTGAAAGCGAGGCGATGGTCTGTCCGGACAGGCAGTATAGGTTCAAGGCCTCGAGCTGCCCACCCGAGATCTGTGGCGACAATTCTTTGCTCATGAAGGTGATAAACTCGAGTCAAGCGCCATCCCATATGCCTCGTTGAACTGCGGCAAGCGCTGAGCTGTGACCGCATTGTCCAGCCCTTATCCATGGCAGCCCAAAGAGTCTGTGAAATCTGAATCCATCGCGATGCCGTCATAGCCAGAGTCAACAGCATCGTATCGATCTTCCAGCGCCAGCCCCACTCGAGCCACTGGTGACCCTGGAACGCATGACTCAAAACCAGGAGTAGAAAGCTTGCGATCAGCCCTTTATTGAAGACGTCAAAAACCTTGTCATATGGCCCCAGAAGCAGAGCCAGAGAGCTCAGAGTCAAAAATGCCAGAGGTGCCAAAAATCGTTTTAAAACAAGCTTCCAACGTATAATTCCTCGCCACTGGAGCTGCAAAATGAAAAACACGCAAGCCAGATTACGCGAGACCAGGTCTGGCAGTGCAGGCAAAATGATGATCATTGCAAAAAGTGCCAGCATAAGTTCCTGATCTTCAGGCTTGGCCGATCGCGATCTCATAATCGCGAATTCCTGCGGAAAACTCCCAGGCGACTCATGCAATAGACAAAAAGTAAAAGTCCTAAAAGCGTTTGAGCCAGAAACAGCATTTGTTCCGTACTATCATTGGGTGAAAAAATATTCGCGGCCCAGGGCTGGTAGGCTGGGAAATTGTCTTGTATGAGCTGACGAGCTTGATCATCAGTCCCTTGAGGCATTGTCAAACCCCAGCTTAGATCGACCAAGAGCTTTCACACAAACAACAGTCAAAATACCTTCTGCCACAGATAGTGGGATCTGGGTTGGGGCGAATATCAGAAGAAATCGCAGCCACGACGCACCGATTCCTTCACCTCCATCGTGAAAAGCTAGAGCCAATTGAAACGCAGTGAACCCATATACGGCGAGACCGCCTACTGAGCTGGCTATAAAAACCTTCCAACTCATGGGTAGTTTGAGTCGTTGCATGACGATAAATAAGAAATAGACGCACCAAGGCCCAAATATCGCCAATGAAAAAGCATTAGCGCCCAGGGTGGTGAGTCCACCATGAGCTAGGAGCAATGCCTGAAACAGTAGCGTGATGACGCCTACTAAGGGCATGATGTGCGGACCCAGCAGCAGTGTTCCGAGGCCTATACCGGTGGGATGCGAGCTACTCCCTGTGATCGACGGCACTTTCAGCGAAGAAAGGAGAAAACAAAAACCGATAGCGGCTCCTAATTTCAAAAGTGTCTGACGATCCACGTTCAGTTGCCTTCGAACTTCTTTCACGGATGAAGACGTAATGACTGCCATGGCGATTGTCCAAAGTGCAGCGTGTTTTAATGGCAGATAACCTTCCATGATATGCATCGATCTTCCTTTCCAAGGGCTGCGGGGAGATTAACGATCTCGCTTTACTAATGCAATTATTTATTGCAACTAGTTGCGTTATAATATGGAGGTGTAACTTCCCTTGCGAACCTGTCAAAAACCACTCGATCGATCACAAATAACGAGAGACCGTGCGACTCAAGGGCGCCTGCTACCTTTTTTCTTTGGAAAAGCAGACCAGCGCCGCCTACGCCCAACCGCTCTGGAGTATACCGATATCAGGAGCCTATGTCATGATATCCTGCTGGATTTTCCCCCCAAAATATCGACATTTTTTGCAATTG
>JBGSRE010000377.1:0-7365 GCA_041737755.1 Oligoflexus sp. | reverse complement strand
GTTTGGCTGAGAATCACTATGGCAACGATTTTTTTGGCTTCACCGGCTTTAGCGGCTGAAGCACTGACGGGGGAGCTTGGGCTTTTCTATATGAATGATAGCAGTGTGCGGAGCTTCACCGACGGCAATGATCAGCCCTATACCCAGAAGATTAAAACTAATTATACCTTTAGTACTTTGGGTCTGTGCTATCGCTTGGATTGGTTCTGCGTGGGTTTAAAGTATCTGCAGGGCAGCATTGAAGAGAACAGCAGTGATTCCAGGACGGGAGCGTCGGCAGTGGCAACCGAAACCTTCAGTGGACCTGGCCTGACTTTGGGATATTCCAATATGGAATGGGTGGTGCATGGCAGCTATTTGATAGGAGCCCAAAAGAAACTTTCCAACAAGCAGAGTAATTCTGCCGGCGCAAGCACTTCAAGTGGTGAGCGATATCCTGCGAAATCTGCCACAATTATCGATGTGGGCTACGGATTCAAAGTTGGCAGTCTGAGGATAGGTCCTTTACTGAGCGTTCTGCACATGGATTACCAAGAACGCTATGTGAATGGCACCAAAGAATCACTGCCCAGCAAAGAATCGGATGACTTCATCATGCCGCATTTTGCCCTATGGATGGATTTTTAGGATCCTGTGAAGGTGAACTGTCGCCAGGCAATCAACTCGTCACTGCTATTATAGGCCAAGACTCGCCATTTCTGTCCGGCAGCAAAGGGCCAGGAAGTCGAACTGTAAAATATTTTTTTGTTCGAGGTGCTAGCCACTTTATCCAGAGTTTCTCGCTCCTTAATGCAATGGGGAACCCCGCTATCTTCAATGCTGCAGAATTCCAAAGTGCTGGCTTCTAAAGGGGCGGCGATTGCAAAATAGTACTGGCTATCGATACTTTGCACGGCAATTTTTAACAAGCCCCGAGTCTCTTCGGGCAGGATTCTATCCTTCATGCTTTCATAGGTTGAAGCTAGTGATTGCAGACCGCCCTGATGAATGGTGAACAGCAAAGCTGTCTGAGTGATGCGCCTCAGGAGCAGACCATCATCAAATTGAGCCGAGGTATCGTTGCTGGTGTGAATGCTTGGATTGTAGTTATCCGGATCTTCAAAGGGAAAAACAGTGGGATAGCCATTTTCCCAAAAAGCTTTGTGATCGGAAGCAGAGCCACGGGGAATACGCCCCAGTTTATAAACAGGCCCGAGATAGTTGCGAATCCAGTCGATAGTCTGCCGCCGTAAGTCCCGGCTCGTATAGTCTTCGAGCAAATGAATCTTGGAATCGGAGCCAGCCTTGCTATAGTAGGCCATATCGATCTGAAACATGCCGGCAATTTTTCGTGCAGCGGCAGCGTAGGCGCTAGCAATTTCTTTGCTACCGATCAATCCCACTTCTTCGGCTGCATAGGCTTGCAGTTCGATGCTGCGATCGAAACTAAGATTATTATTTTCAATCAGGCGTAAGACTTCCGTGATGGCGGCGATTCCTGAAGCATCGTCATCGGCTCCCGGTGCGTTATCCGTATTGCTATTACCAGACCGGGAGACAATGCTGTCGAGATGGGCGCCGAGAATAAGGGTTTCATCAGGGAATTTTTTGCCTTCCAAACGGGCAATAATCGATTTTTGTTCACTCAAGGTCTGGCTCCGTTCGGAGAAAGTCCAGCGCCCGGTCGTCGCCCGAGCCTCCCAGAGCTGCCGAACAGTGATGTGAGCCGTTTCACCCGTGGGATGACGAAAATATCGGGAAGGCAGACTCGTCAGAGTAGCAATCGTCTGATCCATTTGGGAGAGGTTCACCTGCTCGATCAGGGTTTTGGCTTCATCAAAGGCTGCACTTCCCCCATAGATGGGCGGATGAATGCTGATGGTATTGACCAATCTCATGGGGGATGTGACAAGTTCCAGGCTGCCACACATGCCGGTACTTTCATGGGCGATTTGGGCGAGAGCTTCCAGGAGTTCGATGCGATCGATAGGAACCACATAATAGTTCATGTCAAGCGATTGGGGCAGGGGCGCAAGCTGAAACTCCACCGGCAGAAGCCGATGCAAAGCCGTCGATGGTTTAGCTCTAAATACAGCATAGCCAAGTTTTGGGCGTGTTGTTTCGAGAGGGCTTGCAATTTGCATGACACCATCTGTCCAGAGCACATCAACCGCCGTTTTGCTCCGCAATTGAAAAGCAGGAGCGGCGGCAAAAGCAGAAGAGCCTAAGAGCAGACCGAGGAGGACATAAATATTTTTCATGGATCGATATCCTGAATGGGAATGGCGTTACCGGACCAATCGTCATCCCCAGTCCACCCAGAGGGCACATAAGGTGCCAGATCGGGTGGGGGCGTGCTCGCCGTGTCTTTAGATTTTCTGCCGCAATGTCCGAGTATAGCGAGCGATATGAGAAAAGCCGCAATCCACACGCGATGAAAGATTCGATTCACGGGCGTTTGCTCCTCCGAAAAAGACTGAAATCACTGGCTAATTGTAGCAGATCCATCACGAAGACGCTGATTCTTCCGATAAGCTTTCAGGAGATTGTATATGAAACTTACCATAACCATTTTTCTGCTTTTTATCACCCTGAGCTCGGGCCTGATGGGCTGTGGATCTGTTACGAGCGATCAGCTGCTGTCGATTGATATGTATGGGGTCAGTAAATCCCCGGCATCGGCGACCGGTGATCAGGATCCAAAATTTCAAAAATACCAACTTCTCAACGTGGCCTGGCTCAGCCAGGATAGTCTCTCAACCACGACTTTGTTTGATAATGAAGAAGAAAGAATTTTCCGTATCGTGGATCGTTCGCAGATTATTTTTTCGAAAAAAATTTCCGAGGAAGTTGGTAATTCATTCGGCAGTATTCAACTTACCTTTGCTGCAACAGTCGAAGGTGGAGTTGTTCCGGACGAGGCCACGTCCTTCACCCTGTCCAATCCGAAACTAGAATTAGTCCAAGCCTTTGAGGTGGAGAAAGCCAAAAATATCAATCTCACGATCAAGATCAATTGGGGCAATACCTACTCAGAAGCTGGTATGACGGAACCCGAGTATCAACTCTCCTTTGATTAACTTCCTGCGAACATATTCCCCGCATCTATAATAGCGGCGCCATAAAGGCTTGAACTGCCGAGATTTTGCTCCCAAGCAATTTTCTTACGCAATATTCATAGGGGCTCATGCATCCTTTCAAGGTTCCCCGTTACTCTGACTTCATTCAGCCAAGGACGAACTTTCATGCTGCCGACAACTCTGGCTTTATTCATGGTCGCTCATTTGAGCCTGCCTCAAGCTCAGTCTAACCCCAAGTGTTCGAGTGGTTCCCTTTGGAATGCTAACGCCAATACCTGCGAAATATTAGAAAAGAATTGTGGGGCTCGGGCGGCGTGGGAACGCAGTTCGCAATCATGTCGGGCGATAGCCCCAACTCAGGAGCAATGCTGGGCCGATGGTCAGCAGCTCGATAGTGTTGGCAAAGCCTGTGTGCCGGTGACCCTGAGTGCTTTCTGTCAGGAAAGAAACTGGAACTACGAGCAAGAACAGACGGTTTCGCGAATTCTCAACGAACTCAAAGCCCATGACTGTGAAGAGGCGGAAAGTTTTTTGCTCAAGAGCCGGAAATTGAGTCTGCGGAGTTCTGGCTATCTGAAGATTCAGGACCTGCGGCCCCTGAGATCTTTAAGCTTTATCGAAGAATTGAATTTGGATGGCCAGCGCATCAGCGATCTCGGACCACTGCAGAAATTTAATCGTTTGAAAAAATTATCCATTCGCAACAATGATGTTTATGATCTGAGTCCTTTGCTGAGTCTCGGTCAATTGGAAACCCTGGATCTTTCGGGTAATCCCATACTGGCTTCCGATCCTGCTTTGAAGGCCTTGCAAAGAAAAATGAAAGTCATTTTGCAAGCACCAATGGAAGCGGAAACACCTAGCGCGAATGAAGACGAGGTCTCCATTGTGGAACCGGATTGACGATCACTGGATAGTGCAGAACTCGAATCAAATACTCCGCTTCAAACTGCGCTGCAGACGGCGTCTCTCCAGGGCGCCATCCAAAAGTTGGGAAATAAGACTCCGACCCGTCAGGCCTTCGTGCTCCCAAAGCTTGGGATACTGGGAAATGGCTGTCATTCCAGGCAGGGTATTCGCTTCATTAAAATAAAACTGGTCGCCGTTCTTGGTGAGAAAGAGATCGATACGAGCCATACCGTAAAGGTTGAGCGCATAGAAAATTTTCTCACTCAGTTCGCGTCCCTTTTCGGCAAGATCTTTCGCTAAGGGCGCGGGAACCATGACCTCGGCTTTGCTGTAGTTGGAATATTTTTCTTCATAGCTATAGAAGCCGCCGGGCACGCCCACTTCTCCGGGGCAGCTGAGCTTGGGTGCATAACCGCCGAGGCAGGCATATTCAATTTCCCTGGCTTCCACACCCGTTTCGATCAGCACCCGATCATCGAATTCAAAGGCGTGAGCGATGGCAGCTTCCAGTTCCTTGCGATCGATCACTTGACGAATGCCAACCGAACTGCCCAGACTGGATGGTTTCACAAACATCGGAAATTGCAAACGATCGGTCGCCTGTTGGAGCAAACTCACTGCGTTCTGCTGCCATTCATTGAGTCGGAAGGCAAGATAGGGAACCACTGCAATGCCCGCTGATTCCACCAGCTGTTTAGCCACCACTTTATCCATAGCGACCGCTGACCCGAGAATTCCTGGGCCGACATAGGCGATGCCCTGCAAATCCAGAAAGCCTTGCAGCATACCATCTTCGCCAGTCGTACCATGGATGATATTGAAGACCAACAAGTCGCTGTGATCGGACGCCGGGGTCCAAATTTTTTTGACCAGCGCTATCGACGCGGAATCGGCTTGATCCGCTGGATTCATCGGCATGCCGGCTGGGGGATTTCGTTCCAGTGCCTCTCGATTTTGTGGGAGCCAATGGCCTTGCTTATCAATGGCGATGGCAAATGCATCGAAGCGATCGCGATCGATATTTTTCCAAATATAGGCCGCACTGCGGCAAGACACTTCATGTTCCGTGGACTGTCCACCATAGATAAGAACGGCTTTGAGCTTTTGCGACATCGGGGAACCTCCTGAACGATAGTCTATTGTAGCCAACACCTAGGGGGGAGCTCAATCGAAAGCTGTTCTAAGGCTGAATCATAAGATAGAAACGATGCGGTGCCGGATAGCCTTCGATGGTTCTTTGCGGATTTTGGGGATCCAAAAACTCACTCAGACTCTTGATAGGAGCCCACTCTGTCCTTCTTTGTTCGGCCGGTTCGAGGACCTCGGCAAAAATCCAACGAAGCCTCGTATAACCAGCTCGACGCACCCAGTTTTCCAAACAGCTCCGAGTCGGCAGAAACCAAACACCAGTGGCCCCAGCATAGCGGCTGGCTGGAGTGAGAGCCACCGAATCTTCGCCAGGAATCCCCTGGCAGTCGATGAAAATGCGACCTCGCTGTCGCAATGCGCTGGCCATTTTACGCAAGAGACTGACGGGATCGGTATGGTGATAAAGAATTCCCAAACAGAAAATGCTGTCAAAAACACCGGTAAACAGATCCAAAGACTCCGCACCTAGGAGTTCAAAATCCAAAGCTGGAGTGGGATAGAGATTCTGCAAGAGATGAAAGTTCAGCGCATGTCGAGCCATGGGTTCGAAGCCGATCACACGCTCCGCACCCTCGGCCAGCATCCGATACATATAATAACCATTGTTGCAGCCAATATCGGCGACGACCTGGCCTTGAAGAGACCTGACGAATGGAGCGAATCGTTGCCATTTCCAATCGGATCGCCACTCAGCATCGATCGCTTGACCGCAGATAGCGAAAGGTCCCTTCTTCCAGGGCATAAAACTCCGCAGGGCGGTTTGAAGACGCTGTTTTTGTTCGCTGTTGAGATCCTCTTCAAGGCCGATCTCGACGACCGGGCCCCCGGCATTGCAAACGGTCGCGCGCAAATCACGGATGCTTTCTATGGCCTGACGCTGGCGTTCCCAGCGAGGCTCGTTGAGCCGGGGCAAAGCTGCTTCGCGCAATTCGCAAATTCGCTGTCGCGACTCTTCATCTTGTATGAGTGGCCACCAGCCCGTTTCATGCGCTGGTTTCAAGCTTGCAGCTCCTTATAGGCGATCATGGTCAGAAAGTTATTCCATTTCATAAGTGAGTCAACCGCTGCAAATCCAACTTGCAGCAGGTTTAGCCTATGCTCTTGCTCGGTAAAGGGAACCAGCACCTGATCCAGCGCTTCTTTTTTACGTTCGATTTCGGTCCGGCTATAACCCTGCTCTTCCTTGAATCGTTCGTAATTCATGGTGGTCAATTCCTGGAAGAGCGGTGTTGCCGAACGCACCTTTTCACTGAGGATAAGTATTCCACCGGGGATCAGAGCTTCGTAAATGCGACTGAGCAGTGTCAGTCGATCGGCAACGGGGAGAAACTGCAAAGTGTAGTTGATAATCACCACCGATGCCTTGGGCAGTGGTGTGTCTCGAATATCTCGGCAGACCAAAGACAGGTGATGATGGAGTGGAAAATCGGCCAATTTCTCTTGAGCCTTTTCTATCATGGCTGGCGAAAGATCGATGGCCAGGAAATGCGCTGGCTTTTGCAAACTGTGCGCGACATGATGGGTCGTCGTTCCCGTCGAACAGCCAATGTCGATGATTGCCGTGTGAGCTCGATAAAAGTGTCTCACCCATTCAGCGGTGGCTTGGACGACGTCCGTGTAGAGGGGGATGGATCGTCTTACCATGTCATCAAAGACAAGTGCGACTTCCTTGTTGAAGGCAAAAGCTTTGGGATAGTTTTGTCCGGCAAAAATTTTGTCATCTTGGCTTACAAGTTTGAGTTCGGGACGGTTTGAGACTTCCATGCAAGTTCCTTTGTCATAGGACCGGGATGCGGCGGCAAGTTATCACAGCCGAGCCTGCTTGCAAAGTCACGGTGATCTCGGAAGCCCTCCTTTTTCTGCAGTTCACCAATGTCAGCTTGCCATTGGGTAAAGGCCATATTAAAACCTTAGGCCCGGGGAGTAGATACATGCGTATACGTTCGAAAAAAACTGGTCGAATCCTTGATGAAATTCGTATTAGAGATTTCGTCATTCCATGCACCATAGGCATCTATCCAGAAGAAGCCCGTCGTACCCAAGCGTTGCGACTCAATCTGGTGCTCTTTCTCGATACCAGTGTAGCAGCGAGGTCTGGTCAGCTTAGTCAGAGCGTCGACTATTCGGTTCTCGTCAAGGAAATCCGATTTATTCTTACTCAAGGTCATTTTCGCTTGCTGGAAAGCGCCGCAGAGGCACTGGCTAGTTTTATTTTGGCACCCAACCCCCTTGATATCATGCGCGTCGC
>JBGSRE010000317.1:0-10110 GCA_041737755.1 Oligoflexus sp. | reverse complement strand
GACGGAACAGACCCGAAAAGTTTTCAATGCTGCCTGGTATGTGGCCCTATTTTTTCTCGGCTTTTTGATCTTCTTTCTTTTTACTTTTCCTTATGGGGTATTGAAGGAAGCGATCGTTTCCGAGATCTCACAGGCAACCGGTTTTACGGTCCGTGTTAAAGAAATGGGACCGTCTTTCTTGGTCGGGATGGACGCCAGTGGTGTGCGGATTGCGACAGCTGATGGCAGTGCCCAAGTCGAAATCAAAAGTATCGATGTCTCGGTTTCTCTACTGAATCTTTTTATTGGCCAGGCCAAGGTCAATGTTGAACTGATCAGCAGGAATAATGGCAGCTTGGAATCCAGCGTCACCTGGAGTATCTGGCAGTTAGCGATTGATAAAAATTATGTGCCCAAGCATATTGCTTTGGAAGCCCACGATTTTGAATTGGGCGGTCTGGTCAATGTCGCCCTGCATCATGTTTCGCGGACTGCCAATGACATGATCAAGGACCTTTTGGTGCAGTTGATCTTTCAAGGCAACCTCAGTGGAAGCAGTGAAATCAAGTTAGCCATTGATGAGCCCCTGCAGTCGACAGGCAATGTCGAATTAAAGATCGATAAGGCCAGCCTGGATTTGGCTAACCCCACCCTGGTGGTCGCCAAGCAGACTTTTAAAAGAGCTTTGGTCAAGGCTTCTCTGCAAGGTGGAAAACTCAGCCTGGACAACAAGTCTGGGTTTGAAACTCAGGAAATCAAAGCCGACTTTCGTGGTTCCACTGCTTTGCGTAATCCTTTTTCCAATTCCTTATTGGATTTTGTGATTGCCTTAAAGCTGGAAGGAACTCTGAAAGATAACTTTGGTTTTATTCTGAGTGTTGTGGGTGGCAATGAAGGTCAGCTCAACTACCAGATTACCGGTACTTTGGCCCGTCCAGCTTTCCAGGGCAATGGATAAAATTATTTCAAGAACTAGCCTGTCTTCCCAGGGATACGACATGGGGTATCCCTGCCTCATCTCCCTTCCTAACTTGGTCAAAATGAGAAGATTAGGCGCTTTATTCAATGATTAGAGGTGCTGGAGTTTTGGCTCTTGCTGCTGATTTTTTCGGTAAAACTCGGATATCCTGCCTGGATTGACACCTTTAGACCCCCTCCCATACAATGAAGATATGCAGAGCATTGAGGCCGTGATGGAAGCAGAATTCCAAAGTATAGAGAGAATTCTCGAAATCTATCTTGCACGCTCGAAAGCAGCGCTTGATGCCCTCGCATCCGAAGATTGGGACAGCTTCGATTCAGCCATGCGATGGCGAAATGCAGCCTTCCATAACTTCCGCGCTGCGGATCATGTCGCCCGATTGAAAAGGTCTGATTACCTCTCTCTTCCAGGCCTTCAGCAGTTAGGGCAGAACCTGCAAGAAACCGATCTGATGCTCACGCAAGCGATTGAAAAACAACGGGATCGACTCAATCAAAAACTTATAAAAATGAGTCGGAATCGAGCCAGGATAAGTAAGTTTCATTCAGGTGTTCAGGATCAGTCGGGCTTTCAGAAAACAGTTTAGATCTGCAGTCGCAAGGCCACAGGAGGCGTTCGATGGGTGAGTTGAAGAAGAAGATGGCTCTGGTTCTAGGCAGCTTGCCGAGTGTCGAAGAAGTCGATCAGTTTCGACTTTTGACGGATACTTTTGAGGTCCAAGTTATCAGCTCGGAATCGATCTGCGGCTATCTTTCGCAGAATTCGTATTTCCAAGATCTCTCCTGTGTCGCACTCCGTGATCATGACGAAAACCCAACTTTTCTACCAAGCTTGGAAAAAGTCCTGAGTGAGTTCGATATCGTCATTGTCAAAGAGCGCTTGGGGCTCTATGCCTACCAGGCCCTGAAAGCCCGTTGGCGGCATCAATTCCGGCTTCTTGTTTGGGTCGATAACCTAGTGCCCTTTCCCGCGCAGGATGTCGATCAGATGCGGACGATTCGCACAGAGATTACCAATAGTGCCGATGGATTTATTGTCCAATCGAAAGCCGCCCGTACCGCTCTGGAACTGGAGGGTGTGGATGCCGATCGGATCATGGAAATGACCCCTTGGATCGAAGCCCGGATCGATCGCAGTGCGGCGGGTCGCGCCAAGGCACGAGCTATCCTGGGGATGTCTGAAAGTGATCTGGTCATCAGTTACCTGGGCCAGATGGAATGGGAAGAGGGACTCTCGGACCTTGTGCTTGCCGCTCGCCTGATGATCATGCGAGAGCCGAGCCTTAAATCAAAACTTCGGCTAGTTTTTTGTGGAGTCGGAACCTACGCAGGCGAACTGCGCGAACTCTTTATCAACTTGGGTATTGATAACTGCTCTGTCTACTATGCGCCGACTCGAGATTCCATTCGAGCGATACAGCAGGCGACTGATGCTCTCTATATTTCGCCACTCGCTTCGCATGATCGGATGGAAGGGGACCCCTACCGTCTAGTCAGTGCTATGACCCAGGGTATTCCGATCATCGCTGCTCGAAATGCACTGATCGAAGAATACTGTGGCAAACATCGGATTGATTATTGCGCTTCGTCGCCTATCAGTCTGGCCAAAGCAATTCAGAAAATGCGCTCTAATCCTTCCATTGTGAAGGATATTGTCCAGAAAAATTGTGAGGAAGCTAGCAAGCGTTTCGGTATGGATCGCGCCCGAAAAAGTATGACGGAACTCATGCAGCGGTTCGTTGAGGCTTCGATCAGCTCGGATCGGAGCAGTCTCGACCATCGGGTACTGGAAATCGAAGCCAAGGTTCGCAGCAAGCAGTATGTTGAAGCCGTGGATTCTATCGAAGCCGTATTTCGGATGGAAAATGTCCCCGTCCATCATCGGGCCAATCTCTATCGCTTGATTGGGGATTGCTTTGCCAAGTTGGGCGATATCGATGGAGCTAAGGACGCCTATGTCCAGGGTGCAGATCTAGATCCTTATTCTGCCAAAATATATATCGGACTTGGCACTGTAGGCCTGATGAAAAACAGTAACGACATTGCCGTTCTTCACTTTCAGAAAGCCGTCAGTCTCGCTCCTGATGATGAAATGGCCAATCTTGGATTGGGTCTTGCCTTTCAGGGTATGAATGAATTGCGAGAAGCTGGTCGATGGATTGTCAAAGCACTCAGTATTAATCCTGAGAACACCGCGGCTCTCTATTCCATGGTGCGGATCTCGCATGAGAGCAATAGCTATGACGAAGCACAAAAGGCTATTCGCCGCTATCTCACGACTCATCCCAATGACTATAACTTTATCTATACTCTGGGCGGCATCCTGTATAAGTTGGGTCAATTTGGTGAGTGTCTCAATCTTATGAAGCAGATCCTCGATGCCGATCCGCGTGACAAAAGAGCTGCAGCCCTTGCGAAACAGGCCGGTACTGAATTGGAGCAAAAAAATGGCAAGCTAAATTCATCCAATGCTTGATTGGGAATTTTGAATTTCCTGATGACAAGGGGTTCCAAAATGGGCCCCTTTTTGCTTGGAACGGCGACAGGGGAGTTTTCTCATGCTCAAGAAACTGCTGATCAATGGCAAGAAGATTCCAGTGCCAATTCCGATTCAAAATCTTTCGGAAGCCTTGGCTTGGATTGAAAAACATCTTTTGCGCCCGGATCATACGATTACACGTATTACGCTCGATGGTCGGGATATTGATTTGGGCCAGGATGAAGCTATCCGAGTACCAACACTGCCACTTGCTGATGAATCTGACCTGCGTTGCAAGATCGATTCACCCTTGGAAATCTGCATTCAAACTATTGACGCCCTGCGTAATCTGAGTACTGCTATTGGTCGGAACATGAAGCCGGTAGCTGTCCATCTTTGGGAATACAAAGGACCACGTTTGCCCGCTGAAGCCCGCACTGTGATCGATGATATGAATCTTATGATCGAGCTCTTGGAACATATTCTGGTCCTTATGGATCGCAGAATTGATATCACCAACGTCACTGCCATCCGGGAAGATATTTTCAAAGCCCATCGAGCCATTCAGTTGGCGGAATCTCATGCAGACTGGAAAGGGTTTGCGCGGGTACTTCTGCAGCAATTGGAAGAGCCGATTCTTGAACTCAGCAATGAACTTTCTGGACTTCAAAAAAACATATTTGAAACACAGGCGGATCGTAATTGGGAACGCAAAGTTCAGCCTTTGGCTGGATAAAAATTTGGCTTTGGAGCTTCTTGCTCGTTACAACGTTCCTATCCTGTAAACACAGATTGGGCCCGCCACTGCCTGTAGAAGGCAGCGACATCCTCGATAGCCGGCCTCGATATCAGTACTTGCAAGAAATTCTGCCCCAGGCCAAATTGCTGCAAATAGTGGAGCTCTTTGATGATGGCTTTGTGGCAAGTGATACAGGCCTCTATCGCCTTGACCTTACCGAGAATAAGCTTCAGGTGGAAAGGCGTTTTGATCCAGTACTTGCTGGATATGGCTTCGATCCTCTTTCTGTTCAACAAGATTCCCTCATGCCTGAAACCCTAAAGAAAAATTTGCTCGAAGTTTTGGGGGGAGCAGCCATTCGTCAGGTTCCACGCTGCAATCCCTATTCTGCAATTGATGGGGGTTATGGAGGTCGATTTCTGACAGTGATCGACAGCAGGGGCAGAGAGTTTACTGTGGGAGCCAATGATGCCGCCTGTGCCGAAAGTAATCATGATTGTGAAGGGCCCTGTCTGAGCCAGGCTACGATGAGCCAAGTCTTCCAATTGTTTGCAGAACAGATGCCACTGCCTGCCAAACCCGAGACGGTTTTCCGCTGTGATCGGGAAAGTCCACTGGCCTGTGGCTCAGTAGCTCGACAGGAGCTGATAGTTTATGGTGAATGGCAGGTAAAAGAACTCCGTGGCGATGTTCGCCTCGCCCTTGCAAGTCGACTTTGCCAATTGGACGCTTTCACTATGCAGCAGGATGCGGCAGGCAATTGGGTAGTTTTAAATCGCAGTGGGGAACAGGTCGGGGTCTTGCAAATCAATAGTCAAACTCGACTCGTGACTTGCTTGGAGCGAAGGCAAACCTAAATGCCAAAAGGCGGAAGATTTTTACTGGCGAGCACTCGATCAAAATCATCTCGTAAATTTTTGTCGTAAAAACTTGCGGAATAAAGGGTGGGAGGAAAGATTTCGAAAATCTTCACTTCACTCTTGGGGTAGAATATTTGCTGAAAATGCCTGAAAATTCTTTTTTCAATAATGATGACCTGAGACCGGTGACGAAAAAGTGTTTCAATCTGCTTGGCTTGGTCTGCCAATTCCAAGTAAACTTTGCTTCCATCGACTGTTTGAGCATACTCACTGCCTAAGGCATCTTTCGCATTTTGAAAAGCAACCACGTTGTATTTTGCCAGATCCTGGATGGATTTCACCTGAATATCACGATCGATTGCAATCGCCACATTTTGAAACTGGATGTAGGGTCGACTGTAGTAGAGGAGATCACCAGGAACAGGACGGGTACGAATGCCAACATTGATTTCGTGTTGCATCACTTGATGTCGAATACGCTTCGGCGGCAGATGGCGCCATACGATGGAATAGCCAAGCTTTTTGAAAACGCTCGATATGAAATCTATCTCAATGCCATGTTCTTCATCCATATAAACAAAAGGCGGGCTATTCAGAGGGGCACCTATGCTGATGGATTTACTCACTTCCGCAAATGCTACGACTCCTATGCAATAAATCATAAGACTGAGACATAGATTTTGAAAAAGTAAAGGTTTCTGCTGCGGTCTGCGGCTGATTTTAAGAGCTCCTTTGCAAGCTAGAATGAGTTCCACTCCATTTTTATTAAAGTAGATATTCAATCAGCATAGCTTGGTACAAAATACTCTTTAGAGTATAAATTTTTGAATCGTAAAAGAATAGAAAGAGAGAATCTTTTCCGATGCCTTAAGGCCTCTTTACTGAGTTAAATAATGAATGATTTCTTGTAGGGAGGAGGTTAAGAAATATTGACCTGCAAAAGGATGGTAAATAAATTATCATAAAGTCATTTTCTAGATTTTCATGATGTTTTCAATCATCAGATCGAGCTCATCAGCAAAAGAGCTCATTTGCCGGACGAAAGCACTCTTGCTTCCTCCCATTGCCTTATCTTTTTCATCGGAACAAGGAGTTACGTCTTCATCCTCTTGCATCTTCACGAGACGCAGGCGAAAGACTTCTCCGTTTTGATTTTTTCTCTTTGTCATGTGGGCGCCTCCTGCGCTGCATGCTCTCTTATCGGCAGATTCTTACAAACTTGAAGAATGTCTGAGCTTCAGGTCTTGGTCGTTTCATAAAAATGGACTGAATAGAGAATGAAAAGGGCTCCTTGCGGAGCCCTTGATAATGCATGTTGTTTGTCAGCAGAGCCGGGAAACGAGATCACTCGTCGTCTTTTTTGCCACCCTTGGCTTGGTCTTCGCGGAACTTCTTAACAAGTTGTTCCTGGATCGAAGAAGGAACCGGACGGTAGCAGGCGAATTCCATGGAGAAAGTCGCTTTGCCCTGAGTCTTGGAACGAAGGTCAGTGGAATAACCGAACATCTCACCCAGCGGCACTTCAGCAAGGATAACAGCATATGCGTCTCGCATATCCGAGCCAAGGAGCATACCACGGCGGGACGAAAGGTCACCCTGCACAGTACCTTGGAATTCCATTGGAGTCTCGGCTTCGACCTTCATGATCGGCTCGAGAATCACCGGTTTGGATTCCAGGAAAGCCTGTTTGAATGCCATACGAGCGGCGATTTTAAACGCCATCTCGGAGGAGTCAACTGCATGATAGGTACCGTCTTTCAATTCAAACTTGGTGTTGATCACTTTGAAGCCAGCCAAAGGACCTTTGTCCAGAACTTCGCGATAACCTTTTTCTACGCCAGGGATGTATTCACGAGGAACCGATCCACCAACGGTGGAGTTCAAGAACTCATGCGAATCGTCTTCCGACTTCGGCGTATCGTTCAGATGCAGAGTACCCACAACGTGGCCGTACTGACCTGAACCACCCGTCTGCTTTTTATGTTTGTAATCAAAATCGGCTTTTTGAGTCGGAGCTTCCCGGTAGTTTACCTTCGGCTGTCCGACGATCACGTTGGCCTTGTATTCACGTTTCATACGCTCGACGTAGATCTCAAGATGCAATTCGCCCATACCTGCGATACGGGTTTCGTTGGATTCCTTGTCAACGTGCACGCGGAAGGTTGGATCTTCTTTCATAAAGCGGTTCAAAGCCTTCGACATCTTCACGAGGTCTTCCTGCTTCGCCGGCTTGATGGCAAGTTCGATCACAGGCTCGGGAACGAACATACTTTCCATGGTGACGTTAATGCCTTCTGCGCAGTAAGTATCACCGGAAGCACATTCGACTCCGACCATGGCGATAATATCGCCCGCTTCTGCAAAAGCCACATCATCACGGTCGTTGGAGTGCATCCGCACCAGACGACCAACGCGCTGAGTTTTGCCCAGGCGCGGGTTGTAGTAGCTTTCGCCTTTTTTCAAAGTACCCTGATAAATACGGGTATAAGTCAACTGGCCGAAAGTATCGTCGGTGATCTTGAAAGCCATGGCACACAAGGGCTTTTTAGGATCTGGATAGACTTCGATTTTTTCGCCTTTGTCATTGTCGTTACCGTAGTATTTGCGGTCCAGTGGGGATGGCAAATATTCCAGAACGGCATCCAACAAAGTTTGAACGCCTTTGTTTTTGAAAGCAGTCCCCATGAACACAGGAGTCAGGGATTTGGTATGAACTGCTTTTTTAACAGTGGCGTGAATCAGCTCGTCTGGAATTGGTTTTTCATCCAGCAGCAATTCAGTCATTTCATCGCTGAAGATCGAAACTTTGTCCAGCATCACGGCGCGCAGTTCTTCAACGGCGTCCTTCAGCTCTTCAGGACAGTCGTCTATGCGAATCGTATCACCCTTGTCGCCTTCGTTGTAGATGGCTTTGCGGGTGATCAAATCAACGACGCCAATGAAATCGGCTTCCGCGCCGATCGGATATTGCATCATCACTGCATTGTGGCCAAGCTTCTCGCGGAGCATGCCCGTCACTTTAAAAGCATTGGCGCCAGCGCGGTCGAGTTTGTTAATGAACGCCAACGCAGGTACGTTATAACGCTTCATCTGCCGATCGACGGTGATGGACTGGGACTGGACACCGGAGACTCCGCAGAGAACGAGCACGGCACCATCAAGAACGCGCAGGGAGCGTTCCACTTCAACGGTGAAGTCCACGTGACCTGGGGTGTCGATCAGGTTGATCATGTACTCTTTCCAATAGACCGTCGTCGAAGCGGAGGTGATGGTAATCCCGCGCTCTTTCTCCAGTTCCATGTGGTCCATGGTCGCGCCGTCACCGCCGCCGCGAACCTCTTCGATTTTATGGATTTTGCCAGCGTAATAGAGGATACGCTCGGACAAGGTGGTTTTACCGGAGTCGATGTGAGCGGAGATACCAATGTTCCTGAGCTTCTCGAGTTTCATGGGCTGCAAACCTTTGCGGTAATAAGAGATTGAAACAACATGCTTGTATGCGCACGGGAGGATGTTTAAGTATCACAAAATCCTCAAATTTCAAGCGGGTTTTATACGCAATTCCAGCGCGAAGAACAATCTAAAATTGCCAATTCAAGCCCTGCAGCTGCACTTAAGTGCTTCGGACCGTCTCTTGCCAAGCGGGTGTAGAGCCAGGAAAAACCCGGCAAATTCGGCCTCCTACCCGGCAAATTGATTCAAGTTCGGGCTCCCTTTTGACGATAAAGAACAGAATCGTTTGTGGAAGAGGGGTGCCAGATGAGCGAAGCCATTAAAACAATCAGTTTGGACGATATTGGAGGCCTAGGGGCCCCAGCGAAAGAAATGCCGAAACCCCTCGAATCTTCACTATAATCCAAACTATGCAGCGACTGGCGATCAATTTCAGACGATGACCAATGCAGGCGGTGATCTGGCCCAAAACTCAGATTTGCCGCCGCTCAGTGCTGGTCAGGATTCGTCGTTTGGCACTTCTATTACCCGAATGACAGATATTTTCGGAAAAATTGATGGTTACGCCAATTCGCGTAATTACATCATCCTGGGCGGTCTTGTACTGGCCCTTGCGGCTGCGATCTTTTTGACGAGTGGAGATGGCACCCAATCCCCGCTCTCCAGTTTGTTAAGCCAATTTGATTCCATAACGCACTCAAGCCCAGAATTTCCTGCCGATGATCTTCCTTTGGAAAGCACAGCGGCCGTCCCTGTGGTGCAGCCCCTGGTCACGTCGACTCAGTCGATGGCCCCATCGGCGCCAGCACCCGGTGAGCTCGTCAATCCCTATTGGTCCCTGCCCAATCCTCTCGACACTTTCGCCGAAGCAGCCGCCCAGGGCATGCTCTCCCCCAGTCAAGAAGAGCGCTGGCGGCAAGGTTTAGCCCATCCTTTCATTTGGCAAAGGCACAAGACGGTCGTGGAGATGCGTGCGGCCCGATTGAAAGGCTCCCAGTTTCTTTTGAATGATGCCTTGGCCCAGCCCAAGTTTTGGATGCGCATGGAAGCGCTGCTTGCTCTTGCTGAATTAGGCGAGACGCTCGACATTGATACGGTTGAAAGCGGCATTGGCTCCACCAGGGGTTCTTTGATTCAAAACTATTTTCGAAGATTTCATAAGCAAAGGACCGCTGGTGAGCTTTATATCATGCGCCAAGCCATTCGTATTGTGGATGCTGGATCAAGGAAAGTCATTTTGGAGAATCTTTTGCAGGTTCGTAATGAGGTCAATGAGCTTTACTTAGTGGCTGCTCTCTATGACCCCAATCCGAAGATCAATACATGGATGAACGAGGAATTGAGGGCTCAACCGGTGACGGCAAGTGTCCGCGAACGCTTTCTCAAAGCGAGTGTTGGAATGGACACGGAAACCGGCATGACCTCTGCTCCAGCTTCGATACCAAGTCCTACTAGAAACCAAAGCAAAGTTCAGGATCTTGAGGTGGAACAGCTCCAGAGCGATGTGAACGTTGAGGAAGTTTACTTCCTTAAAGACGAGGAGAAGGCTGTGGAAAAGCAAGAGGCCGCGCCTGTTGATGATGGCTTTCAGCAATTGGAAAAACAGCCTACGCCTTAAT